>NZ_JADBTZ010000282.1:0-10043 GCF_020245885.1 Microcystis sp. M165S2
AATCCTCCAGTGTTTTTACCAAGAGTTGTCAAACAATCCGAAACTGGTTTGGAGAAATTATTAGTTATTTCGAGCAAAGGACAACGAATGGGGTGGTCGAGGGAATCAACAATAAACTTAAACTAATAAAACGGAGAGGCTATGGCTTTAGAAACTTTCGGAATTTTTGGGTTAGAAGTATGTTATCTTGGCATCTTGTCTGTTGATTTAGCATAAAGAGTAACGAAGAGCCTGATTATCTTCCATCTGAGGAATATTGAAGTTAATATCTAATACTTTTGATAAAGCTTGACCCCATAAATGAAAACGATAGTAGGTTGATTTTTTAGTATTTGTATTAATTAATACAGCATTTTTAAATCGATCAACGGCAGTAAGAAATAAACTTTTAAATGCTTCTTCTACCTGTTCTTTGTTTTGCTCGGCAGCTTCTCTAATTAGATCATCGCAAAAGTAAAAAACCATCACATCTAAAATTGCTCGATTGAACTGACTTCGATACTTTTTTTCTTTATATAACCAGAGAGGAGAAAAGTTTTTCTCTGCAAAAATATTAATTGTTGTCTGGACAGCTTTTTCAAATTGATCAACAACATTGATAATTTCATCTGAGCGCTTTTCCCATTCTTTATTGAAATTTTTACAGGTTTTATCTAGAAGCATCTGAACATCACCGCGATAATCAGATAAATAATAATGAAAAGCTACATAACGCAATAATATATCAGTGTTGCGCATCCGGAAATCGGGATAGGGAGATTTAAATATTTTCTTTAATGCTTGACTTTCTATCGCTCGATCATCTAAAAAATTAATAAAATCCCCTGGGTGTAATGCTTGTCTTAATTCTTGTGGAGACAAAGGGGGATTTTCCACATTGAGACGCAGAAAAATTTTATGGAGGAAACTCTCCGTTTTCCAATTACGGATAACAATCGTGCGGATAGTTTTATTATCCAGTTGGTCTAAGATACAATACAAGTTAAAGTCATTTTCTATATCTTGATATTGGCAGCCATTGAGATTATCTAGAAATTCTAAATCTTTTAAAGTAAAACTATTATTAGGTGTGGCACTGTCACCATAAAACTGTAAAATTGTTAGTAAGCATTGTTTGCCATCAAGAACGATAAATTTACCTTTTTCCTTATTATTAGTAGCTAAGACAATCTGTGGGACTGGAAACCCTAGAATTAGGGATTCAATAAATCGACTTTTACGAGTAATATTCCAAGCATCTCGTCTTTGAAAGCGCGGATTTAGTTGAATATTTTCTCGAATTAGTTGATTAAGAATCGTTGCGGTAGTCCAATCACTACCAGCAACAACAATCTCGGAGATTTCTTTGAGTTCTAGCTTTTTTTCCCTTGCTGATTCTCCTTCAATATCTTCTTCTTCTTCTTCTGCAAAATCCACATCTTCTCTGTCTTCTAAAAGCTCTAACTGTGCCATAGTTGCAATTAATACCCTCAATTTTCTATTCTGCAAAAATCCCGCCCCAATATTTGGACGGGATTGACTCTAATCTAACAAAACTACTCCCATTCTATAGTTCCGGGGGGCTTAGAAGTAATATCATAAACCACGCGGTTAACTCCCTTAACTTCATTGACAATGCGATTAGAAATTGTCTCCAATAAATCATAGGGAACCCGCGACCAATCGGCAGTCATTCCGTCTTCACTGCTGACTAAACGTAGGACAATAGGATAAGCGTAGGTGCGTTGATCTCCCATCACTCCCACACTGCGTACAGGCAATAAAACCGCGAAAGCTTGCCAGAAATCGTGATACATTCCCTGCTTATTAATCTCGTCGCGCACTACCCAATCTGCATCGCGCAAAATATTTAATTTATCTGCGGTCACTTCCCCTAAAATGCGAATTGCTAAACCGGGGCCGGGGAAAGGTTGACGACGAACAATTTCTTCCGGAAGACCGATCGATCGACCTAATTTTCTCACCTCATCCTTAAATAATTTTCGCAGGGGTTCGACCAATTTAAACCGGAGATTTTTCGGCAGTCCACCAACGTTATGATGACTTTTAATTTTAACCGCGACTCTTTCCCCGGTTTTGGGATCCACATTACTATCGGCCGATTCAATCACATCGGGATATAAAGTTCCTTGGGCCAGATAATCAAAGGGTCCCAAACGATTCGATTCTTCTTCAAACACCTGAATAAATTCATGGCCGATACGACGGCGCTTTTCTTCGGGATCCGTGACACCGGCCACTTGCGCTAAAAATCGCTTTCTAGCGTTGACATACTCGACTCTAATATGGAATTGCTCGTTAAATATCTGCATTAATCGTTCTGGTTCACCCTTACGCATGAATCCCTGATCGATAAACATACAGGTTAGTTGATCACCGATCGCTCGATGCAACAGGAATGCTAAGGTAGAGGAGTCCACACCGCCAGATAAAGCCAATAAAACTCGCTTATCGCCCACTTTTGCCCTAATTTCTCGGATCGATTCCTCGACAAAAGCTTCCGTGGTCCAAGTGGGTTCGCATTTGCAGATATGATAGACGAAATTGCGAATTAAGGCGATTCCTCCCACAGAATGGACAACTTCCGGGTGAAACTGCACTCCAAAGAGTTTTTTCTTGTGATCGGCAATGGCCGCACAATCGGTATTATCGGTATGAGCGAGAATTTCAAAACCCGCGGGCAATTCCACGCAGGAATCCCCGTGACTCATCCATGCGGTGGAGCCGTTCTCGACATTGGTTAATAAATCGGTAGGATCGTTGATAAATAGGGATGCTTTGCCGTATTCGGCCCGTTTTGCCCGTTCTACCCTGCCCCCTAACTGCTGTACCATCAATTGCATCCCGTAGCAAACTCCGAGGATGGGTACACCTAAATTCCAAATTTCGGGATCACAGTGGGGCGCTCCAGGATCATAGACGGAATTGGGACCGCCCGAAAGAATTATTCCTTTCGGGTTGATTTGGGCCAATTGTTCGGCACTGGTACGATAGGAGAGAACTTCGGAGTAAACGTTCGTTTCCCGGATTCTGCGGGCGATTAATTCAGAATACTGGGAGCCAAAGTCAAGAATGATGATTATTTGACGATTAAGGCTATTAGTGAAGGACTCTGAGGGCAAAGTCTCTTGGGGGGTGGGAAGGGGGGTTTGAGTTGTCACTGCGATCAAGAAAAGAAACTGGCAGGAAAAGGTTAAAGATTTGTGAACTAAATCGGCTATTGTTCTGAAAATAAGCTACAATTGTCTAGCCTTATTAGTTTCATTTTTTAAAACTAAATATTCCCACGATCATAGCACGGTCACTAGGGGGTAACTTGTAGATTCTGCAAAAATTTAAGGCCATTTTCGCTTTTGCTGATCAAAGAACGAGATCGATCGAATAAAATACAACCGACCCTAAGATGACCGTTACTGTGGTTATAAACGTATTCTTGGCAACGGCGATCAATAGTATTAGCCATTTCTCCATAGATGCGTTCCACCCAATTATCGCCCGTTTGCCGGTCTAATTGACGCAGATATTCCAGACCGTTTTCACTGGTGCTACTGTCAAAAATTTGCTGGAGATGGGGGGTAGCTAAACCCATTTTAGCGGCGTAGGCGGTAAGAATTTCCCGACGACCATCGGCGAGATGATGGTGAGTCTGAAAGATTCCCCCGGCAAGTTTAATTAATTTACCGTGATAACCAAACAAAAGAATTTCAGAGATTCCCTGTAATTGTGCCTCTAATAACATCGGCCCGATCCAGTTGGCTGTTTTTACCAAAATATCAGGATTAATACCCATTTGAGGGGCTAAATCTAAGCCATTTTCCCCGATACAAAACACCAAGCGATCGAAACGACGGGATAAAATTTTTAATTGCTCGCGAAAGATTTCTAACTGTCCGGGGGCGCTGAGGGGTTGGGAAATGCCGGTGGTACCCAACAAAGATAATCCCTCTACCACCCCAAAAGCGGCGTTAGAAGTCCTTGTGGCCAGTTTTTTGCCTTCTGGAAGGATAATCGTCACTTTGAGGCTTTCTTGGGGCAGTAACAGGGGTCTGAGGTTTTCTTGCAGGAGACGCTGGGCATAACTATAGATAGCTGATTTTCCGCCATTATCAACCTGTATGCCGATTCCTTCGCCGCCTTCAATCTCTATCTCTTGATTACCCGTCTTTCTTTCTACTAACGCCCATATAGGGGTATTTCTAGTTAAATCTAAATTGTCCCCCGGCTCGCTGCGGGTGATGGCTAGGGCAGCATCGGGGTTAAGTCGGGCAACTTGTTCGATGGCAATAGTAATGGCTTCTGGCGGTTCTAAAAGATTAAAAGTAACGGAATTTAGCTCATTTTCGCCGTGAAGATGCTGGAGAGATGCGATCGCACTGGCACAGGCAAAAACCGGTAAAGTGTAACCCGAACGGGGTGGGGAGATAGACATGAATAGAGTCCATAGCCAATCAAATTAGCCGTGATCTGATTATAGAACTAGGGGGCAACCGCTTATTCTCAGATTAGCCGAATCTCATCTCCCCCGCTCCCCTTGCCTCGTCTGGCCCAAGCAATTTAAATGCTCGGGAGGCTTACCTGATGAGCCTTTCTCTGTCAAATCTTAAGGAGTCATGGGTTTCATTTTTGAATTGGCTTAATGACGGCTGGAACGGTCGTGGCTGCTAATTTGGCGATCGCATCAATGATTCCCAAAGAAAAAGCATAACCTGGGGGACAGGGTAACTCATCACTGGAAAGAGGTAGTGATTCCCCTACGGTTGATAATAATGGCGGTTCTGTCGTCGCTTGGATGCTTTCACAATAGCTAACTCTCGTGACATAATTGGAGGACTTCCCACGGACATTAGCCACAGCAAAAGTTCCATAATCTGTCGGGTCTTTAGGTTGCCAATTTTGTTGGCGTTTGCTATCGGCATCTGAGATTTTCCCCCCCCATAAAACTGCTATATAACCATAACTATCACTTTGGCGAGGAATTGCGGCTATTTGCACTCCATGATTATTAATAACTTGTACCTCAAAATAATGGCTGGGTAGGGCAATTAATCCCGAGAGTTTTTCAAGAAATTTTCCCTTGTCTAAATAGGATGCGTTCTGCACATCAACATAAGTAGATAATAATTTAATTACCTCTAAATTGCTGGGTCGAATAATCGGTTCATTTGGTGAGGTGGGTGGTTCAATCTTTGATGATTGTTGGGGTGAGGTGGGTGGTTCAATCTTTGATGATTTTTGGGTGGTTTTGAACCCATAAAACAGGGCTATCGAGGCAGCAATTGCACTGCCAAACCACAAATAATTACCATAGGCATTTTTCGCTTTGCGAGGCTGATTGAGGTCTTTTAATGCCGCTGAAGCTGATGTATAACGGTTACTTAAACCTGGCGCAATTAGACCATCTAAAACTTCCGCTAATTGAGAACTAACCGTATTTTCCCCAAGCCAGTCTCGCCAGACCCAATTATTATCACCATCCACTAAATTAAACGGTGATGTATTAGTTAATAAATAAATACAGGTTACACCCAAACTATAGAGGTCACTAGCAAAAACCGCTTTTCCTCGTAATTGTTCTGGGGCGACAAATTCCGCAGTTCCGATGCTAGTTCCCGTTTTAGCCAGGTTAGTTCCCGTGTGGAGTTTAGTCGCCCCAAAATCTACTAAAAAGAGACGTTTATCGCTGGTTCTACGGATAATATTAGCGGGTTTAACATCCCGATGAATTAGGTTTCTGGCGTGTAAATATTGTAAAATCGGTAAAATTTGATTAAGTATATCTCGGATTTGGCTTTCCCCAAATACCCCCCTTGCTGCTAATTCTTGTTCTAAGGTTTCTCCCGGAATGAACTCTTGGATAAGATACTGTTGTTCATCTATATAAAAATATGCCAAAAATTTGGGGATTTGGGGATGGTTAAGCACCTGTAAACTTTGGGCTTCTCGACGGAAGAGGCCAGAGGATACCTGAGCATCATTAGCCCTATGGGGGGAAAATTGTTTAATCGCACAGGGAGGGTGATTAGTTTCGCTTTCATCTATACCTAAATAGGTGATGCCAAACCCCCCAGACCCAATTTCTCTCAATCCTCGATAGCGATCGCCTAACTTTAATGACTGACCGCAGCGTTCACAGGATACAATATCTTTAGGGTTTTCGTGGCTACAGGTGGGATTAAAACAAAGACTCATAGTTTTTCCCCAGGACATAGTTATCGCTTAACTCTAACACAGATGCTGAGACTATGAGACAATCAACTGTTGATGATTATTACTGAACTTCCCCGTTGACAAAAGGCCATAACATCTGCTGTAGGAGGGATTAAGAGTATTCAAACCAATCGTCCCCAAGTCCTCCAATAAAGTCCGAAAACTATGCCCGGGAAAGTTCTCTTAATTCCTTTTTTTTTCTTTCTTTATAGGGGTATTTCTAGTTAGGGTCTCTTGTCTTTTTCTCTTCCTGTCTCCTCACCTAAGGGAAGATTTTTGATTTTTTCAGGATATATATTAATCTTTCAGCAATTGTAAGCGATAACGATACAAAGCCACAGGACGATTCGGCGCTTGGAAATAATCCGGCGATTGGGGGGAAAGATAAATGGCTGTCACCTGATCGCCTAGAATTTTATTAGGAGATAATAACTGATAGGCGGTGGTGGTTTCCACCTCATTAAGATAAGTATTGGTTTCTCCCCGGAAAATTTGTTGAATAATTTCTGTGGCAATAAATTGATTTCGGCTAGGAGTTTCGCTATTTCTGGCAATTACCGTGGAAATTAGTTGATGAGCGCCCCGTAAAAAGGTAATCTGACGATTGGGATTATTGGGGTCAGTTTTTACCGACAATACCGACTGATTACCTAAATAGGCGCGACTAATTGCTAAACCATTAAAGGATCGATCGGCCACAGTTGATGGTTTACTGATAATGGTGGATAAAAAGGCAGCATTTATCGGTCTGGACATAGCTTTCTCAATGAATCTCACTGGAAACTCGATCGATTGTTCTAGGTAACGACGATTACTTTCAAAACCCGGTGTGATAATCTGGGGAGCAAGAGGAGCGGTTAAATCGATTAGGGTACTGGTGACAGTCCAATTGCCTACCATCCAATCGGGATAAACTAAATCTCCGCTGGCAAAACTAACCACCGGTTTAGTCATCCAGCGAGGATAATTAGTTAAGCGATCGCTTAAATTTCCCGCTATAGATAATTCTAAATGGTTACTACAGCCTAGAATCAATACTAACAAGAACAAAATTATCCTTTGCATGGGTAAAAATATTTTTTAAGTAATATTCTTTAATTATGAACGATGTTATCAACTCTCAAGCCTTTAATCTCGATTCGGCAGTAATTCCCGTCGCACCGACTGGTTTTAAATCGGGTTTTATTGGCATTATTGGTCGTCCTAATGTGGGCAAATCTACCCTGATGAATCAATTAGTGGGACAAAAAATCGCCATTACTTCTCCCATCGCTCAAACTACCCGCAACCGTTTACGCGGCATTGTCACCGGCGAGCGCTCCCAGATGATTTTTGTCGATACCCCCGGCATTCACAAGCCTCATCACGAATTAGGCAAAGTTTTAGTTAAAAATGCTGAAAACGCCATAAATTCTGTAGATTTAGTTTTATTTGTTGTCGATAGTAGCAATTTTTTGGGTAGTGGCGATCGCTATATCGCCGATTTACTGACTAAAAACCAAACTCCCACGATTTTAGGGCTAAATAAAGCCGATCAGCAACCGGAAGACCTGCAACCTCTAGACGATAGTTATCGTGCCTTAGGGACGGAAAATAACTGGCCGCTGCTCAAATTTTCGGCACTGGAGGGGACGGGAATCGAAGCATTGCAAAATCTGTTAATTGATTCCCTCGAAGTCGGTCCCTATTACTATCCCCCCGATTTAGTCACCGATCAACCGGAAAGGTTTATTATGGGCGAATTAATCCGCGAACAGATTCTACTGCAAACCCGTCAGGAAATTCCCCATTCTGTGGCAGTGGTGATTGAACGCGTCGAGGAAACTCCCGCTTTAACCAAGGTTTTTGCCGCCATCAACGTGGAACGAGCTTCCCAAAAAGGGATCGTCATCGGTAAAAATGGCAGTATGTTAAAAGCGATCGGGACTTCCGCTCGATCGGCTATTCAAAAGTTAATCGCCGGGGAGGTATATTTAAAATTATTTGTGAAGGTAGAACCGAAATGGCGACAATCTCGCTCACTTTTAGCAGAATTTGGCTATCGCACCGAGGAGTGAAGTGGGGAAGTAGGGTGTGGGGTGTAGGGTGTGGGGTGTGGGGTGTGGGGAGAAGCTTTTTTCAGTGATCAGTAAACAGTGAACTGAAAACTCACATCTGATAACTGATAACTGATAACTGATAACTGATAACTGATAACTGATAACTGAAATGACCGATATTAAAACCCTAATTAAACAGGTACACCAAGAGGCAAAAAAAGAGGATTTTCCCGTCGATACCCTAATTTACCAAGAGGCAAAAAAAGACCCTTTTGAACCGGTTTTGTATGGTGGTAATCTTGCTAGTCAGTTATGCTTTTTTGGCCGGGATTTAGGACGAGATGAAGTGTATGCAGGACAACCTTTGATCGGGGCTGCCGGTAGAATGGTAAGAGAGGGATTTTTTCAAGCTTGGCAGGGGAGAAAATCCCATGATCGTCAAGAGTTATTATCGGTATGCGATCGAATTTTCTTAACTAATACAGTTCCCTACAAACCCCCAGGTAATAAAGCTTATTCTGGGGAAGTGAAAGATCGGTTTCGTCCATTTATAGAAAAACTGCTAGTTTTTTATTGGCAAGGTGATCATATCATTACCCTTGGCACGGAAGCTTTTAAATGGTTTGAACCCTACGGTCAACCAAAAGAAGTAGATAAATTCTATCTTGATAAAGAACGCTTTACTAAAAAACTGCTAGTTACCCTTACCGCTACCGATGAAGATGGATTAAAACAGCAAAAGAAAGTGACTTTATTGCCTCTCCCCCATCCCTCTCCTCTCAATCAAAGATACTATGCCCTTTTTCCTGATTTATTACAAAAAAGATTAACTGAATTTGCCTTTTAACCGATGAGAATTTACGGCAATCGTCCCATAAAAACCCTAGCAGGACAATTAACCCGTCCGACGACAGCAAGGGTGCGAGAAGCTTTATTTAATATCTGGCAACATAAATTATCTGGCTGTCGTTGGTTAGATCTTTGTGCGGGTAATGGTTCCATGGGTGGGGAAGCTTTATGTCGAGGTGCGAGTCTAGTAATTGGAATTGAACAATCAGGACGCGCTGGCGAAATTATCAAGGAAAATTGGCGCAATTTAGCAACTTCCCACCAGCAATTCCAAGTAATTCGGGGGGATGTGCTGACAAAGTTAGCCACTTTAGCGGGGAAAAGTTTTGATTTAATTTATTTTGACCCTCCCTACGAAAGCGGGTTATATTTACCGGTACTAACTGCCATCTCTCAATCTAATTTATTAGATTCTCTGGGGGAAATTGCTGTGGAACATAATCCCAAATCTTGGCAAGCAATTAATCTAGAAAGTTTAACCATTTGTCGTCAGAAACGCTACGGCAATACCACGTTAACTTTTTATCAAAAAGCAGTTATCTCCTGACCACTGACTCTTAAGGGTTGGGTTGACAACAAGCTTAAAAAGGAGACTGGGTGTGGGGTGTGGGGAGTGGGGTGTGGGGTGTGGGGAGAATAAATAAAAATAATCTCCTGCCGACCGCCGGAAATGGTCAATTTTATTGGGCAGTCCCGAAAAAATTATTATTTCTCAACAAAATCACATAATTTGTCACTTTTCTTGACAATCATCCTGAGCAAACCGAGAAACTTTCTGGCAACCGCAGTTAATCGCCCCCTGTTTAAGCTATTTAGGGTCTGCTGAATAAATCTAAAAACCTTGTTGGGTAAGACTTTTAGACTTTTTGTCAATCAAAAAGTACCAGGCATGGGAGTGATCAGGGGGAAAATTCAGGTACTTTTTCCCTGAAAATTAGGTAGTTGACC
>NZ_JADBTZ010000283.1:0-8138 GCF_020245885.1 Microcystis sp. M165S2
ACTTTTAGAATTGATAGAGACAATCTTGGTTTATAAGTTACCCCAAGTCAGTAGAAAGGAGATAGAAGCGATGTTTAGTTTAAGTGATTTAAAACAAACTAAAGTGTATCAGGAAGCTTTAGAGGAAGGTAGAGAGGAAGGTAGAGAAGAAGGTAGAGAAGAAGGTAGAGAGGAAGGTAGAGAAGAAGGTAGAGAGGAAGGTAGAGAAGAAGGCCGACAAGAAGGCAAATTAGCGGCAAAATTAGCCTCTATTCCTCGTTTATTGGCATTAGGATTAAACTTTGAACAGATAGCACAAGCTTTAGAATTAGATATCGAACAGGTTAGAGAAGCAACTCAAAGGGAATAGGAAAAGTTCAACGCGATCGCACTAAGGTTCGATAGCGTATCATGCTAAACGACTTTTATACTATAGCAGACAGACTAGCTGTGTCATCATTAGACATCTCCTAAAAAGTAGAGACAATTCATGAATTGTCCTACCGAAAATCTCAAAAAAAAATCGCCCCGCCGCTAGGCGGGAAAGAGAGAAAAAAAGAAAAAAGGGTAAAAAGAGTAAAAGGATTACAGAGTCCTCCCAGCACCGCACACCACCCGAAAACCGAGGAAGTTGAGGGGGTAGTCGCGGCGGTTGACGAGGCTGCGGGAAGCAGAACGGCAGAGAACTGGATGGCTGCACCAAGAACCGCCCCGCAGTATTTGAAAATGATTATCCCTTATCAGCCAAGCACTGCCATCCCTTGGCGCATTCTCATAGCTATCATGCCAATTGTCCTCGCACCACTCAAAAACATTGCCACTCATGTCATAGAGTCCCCAAGCATTGGGCTTTTTCTGGCCCACAGGATGAGTTTTATCCTGAGAATTTCCGTCATACCAAGCGTAATCTCCTAACTGATTAGCATCATCACCGAAATAATAGCGAGTAGTGGTCCCCGCACGACAAGCATATTCCCATTCCGCTTCCGTCGGTAGGCGATAGGTTTTCCCTGTTATTTGACTCAATTTCTGACAAAAAGCTTGAGCATCGTTCCAACTAACATTTTCTACCGGATTTTGCAGATTATTTTTCAACCAAGAGTTGTTTTTAAAATGAGAGGGATTTTTTCCCATTACCGCTTCATATTGTGCCTGAGTCACTGGATATTTCCCGATCGCAAAACTGTTGACTTTAACTTGGTGTTGAGGCTTTTCATAACTTTCAGCATTGGGATCACTGTCAGGAGATCCCATGAGAAACTCACCTGCTGGTAAGCTCACCATCTCTAGTGTGACTCGATTGGGTAGGTTTTCGGTAAATGGAGTAGGTGAAGCAATTAGGGGTATTGGTGAAACAGGCTTTTTGACTGCTGCCGGTGCTGGTGGAGGTGACGGGGGAGAATTCCATCCCACAGGTTGTAAGGCATTTAAAACCTGTTGTGCTGTCCATCTTTGTTTTCTATCTTTTTGCAAACACCCTTCAATAATTGGTTTAAACTCTTTCGGTAAACTAGGGATTTGTAGCTCACAATTCATCACCTTTGCCATTAATTGGTTAATATCATTATTAAACTTATAGGGAAGTTGATTAGTCGTCATTTCGATTAACATAATACCCAATGACCACAGATCCCAAGCCGATGAAATATCACCTTTAAAGGCTTCGGGAGGCATATAAATAATTGTCCCGCTATTATGTACTGTTTGAGTGTGGCTTTTGTTATTTAAAGTTCTAATTAAGCCAAAATCTGCTAACTTGTATTGTTGATTAACCCTCAGGATATTACCCGGTTTTAAATCTCGATGGACTTTATTTTGTCCATGAAGATAATTTAAGCCCTGGGCGACTTGAGCAGTAATATTTTTAATCTCCCCCGATGACAAACCGCCTTTTTGAATGTGATTTTCTAGGCTACCCTGTGCCAGTTCCATCACTAAATAAAGCATCTCCGTATTGAGAAAACGAAATTCCCCCACCGAATAAGCTTTAATTAAATTAGAATGTTCTAATTTTCTGGCATTTTGTAACTCAATTAATTTATCATCGCTACTTTCGGGAATAACTTTAATTGCCACTTCTTGAACCGATGTATTTCTGACTATTTCACTGGCATGAAATACACCTCCAAAACCCCCCGCACCGATAAACTTATTAAGACGATAAGAGTTTATTTGTTGTCCTTCTAACATCTTCATCATTTGGTCTAGCATGATAATAACTCCTGAATTAGTCAATTTTTCCGTTAAAATATTGTCATTGGTTAGACTCTGTTTTAACCTTGGTTTTTCTATTTTAACTTGAGCTTTTAGCTTTGCTGTGCCATGGGGAATAATGGTTTTACTCTGCTTAATTCAACCTATAGCCGCAAAAACTTTTACCTCATCATCCTATTCTAGTAAACGGATTGCGAGAGATTAAACAAACCTATGACTATTTCCCTAAAACTCCATCACCCCATCCCCCACTCCCCCAAAAATATTAAGAGATGTAACTATTTACCCCCAACCCAGAAAGTGATTACTCAACAGGGGTGAGATCAGGATAGTCTAGATCGAGCAGTCAGATAGATGTTTAGTTAAATTCCTACTTCAGATATGTCCGTTTCTAGTCCTCCTCGTTCCCTGCGTATCGGTTCCCGTAAAAGTCAGTTAGCCCTAGTACAAACCTACTGGGTACAGGCAGAATTGAGTAAACACCACCCCCATCGACAGTTTGAGGTGGAGACGATGAGTACCCAAGGCGATAAAATTCTCGATGTGGCCTTGGCGAAAATCGGTGATAAGGGTTTATTTACCAAAGAATTAGAAGTGGGAATGTTGGATAGATCGATCGATCTTGCCGTCCATTCTCTCAAGGATCTGCCCACTAATTTACCCGAAGGCTTAATCTTGGGTTGCGTCACCGAAAGAGTTAATCCGGCCGATGCTTTGGTGGTAAATAGCAAAAATCAAGACTATCAATTAGATAATTTACCAGAAGGTTCAGTAATTGGGACTTCTTCTCTGCGTCGATTGGCCCAGTTGCGTCACCATTATCCCCATCTGACTTTTAAAGATGTGCGCGGCAATGTCAACACCCGTCTGGCCAAACTGGACGCGGGAGAATACGATGGGATTATTCTGGCAGTAGCGGGGTTAGAAAGGTTAGGATTAGGCGATCGAGTTCATCAGGTTATTCCGGCGGAGATTTCTCTCCATGCGGTGGGACAGGGGGCTTTAGGGATAGAATGCCGCGATGCTGATCCGGAGGTCTTGGAAGTCCTAAAAGTGTTGGAACACGCCCCTAGCCGCGATAAATGCTATGCTGAACGCGCTTTTTTACGGGAGTTGGAGGGGGGCTGTCAAGTTCCCATCGGAGTGAATACGGCGATCGAGGATGGTATCCTAACTTTAACGGGTATGGTGGCTAGTCTCGACGGTAAGCGCTTGATTAAGGACTCGGTTAGCGGTGATCCTAGCCATGGGGAAGCTTTAGGACGAGATTTAGCCCATAAACTGCGCGATGCTGGTGCTGGAGAGATTTTAGCCGAGATTTTCGCTGAAGTGGGACGATAATCAGTGATCGGTTATCAGTTATCAGATTTGGGTTTTAAGTGAGCGGTATTAGAAGGTTCAATACAAATATGGTCAGATATAGTCAAGCAAGGTAATATGAGGACATGAAACTATCAGACTATCACTGTCGAGTCAAGAGCCAAAAATACAAATAGAGCGAGAACTGTCGCTCTTGCAGTTCCCGCTCTATTATCGTTGTATTGTTGGACTGTCTAACTCCCAAATATTGAGTTAAATTAGTACAACTCTTCTTCTTTGTGGGTGACGATCACACAGTTAGAAGTAGGATAGGCGACACAGGTGAGGACATAACCCGCTTTAATTTGATCGTCATCTAAGAAAGATTGATCGGATTGATCAACGCTACCGGATTCGATTTTACCAGCGCAAGCAGAGCAAGCACCAGCACGGCAAGAAAAAGGTAAATCTAATTTTTTTTCTTCTGCTGCCTCGAGAATATATTCATTATCGGGAACATCAATTGTATGGTCGCCATCGGGTGTTTTCAGGGTGACTTTATAAGTGGTTGTCTTTATTTTCTTTGCCATAGGTTGTTGCTCAATCTCAAAATCCCTTCTCTCCCCGTTTAAACTGAACGGGTCGAATGAGTTTCCTTTTTGATACTACGGGAAAATTTACCCGGCTCAACTTACCATTAGTAATGACAGCCTTAAATAAACTTAAAATAATATTTACTTATCTCTTGAGTAAATAACTCCCGATAGTTGTGGATGAATCGTCAAATAATTTCATCAATCTTTAGGTAATAAGTGGTCGGACAACATTAAAGTTTTTTAGCCATCAGCTGGAAAAGCTAAAAGTCAAGAGTTGGGAGTGGGCGAGATGCAGAAGAAAAAAGCTTAATCCTGCAAAAAAGCGAGAGGATAACTCATATTCTCAGCAAATCCCAAGATACCTCGATCGCGATGCTCATAGAGTAAATTTCCTTGACTATCAAATAAAAAAGTCCCTCCCCGTTGGGTTAGATAACTACTATCGGGGACATAGGTTGACCAATTGCCCAAAACTTGACCCATATTACGGAGTCTCAGGGTGGCTAATTCAAAAGGTCGCTGAAAACCTTGACCCCCAGCAAGATTGAATAGGGAACCCCGGAAAGGTGGTAAAGGCCGCGCTTGTATTGTTTCCTCCTCGGCAATTAATTGGGGGGCTTTGCGATCGCCAAGATAACCCCGCAGCACTTCGGCCAGAGTCCCCGGACTACCCACACCCGCACACATGAAAATTAGATTTAACCAAGCATTTTGCCCGGGGGAAAATCTGGGTAATTTTAACGATAAACCGCGATACAGTCCCAATAAATTATGTAATTCGGCTTTGGGGTCAACAAAAAGCCAATCTTGCCGAAATTTCGTATATTCAGCGAATTTTAAACCTGAATTGCGATCGCCGATACCGATGGACCGAATGGTTATCCCGGCATTTTGCCAAAGGGCTGCCTCTTTTTCTAACCACCAAGCGTATTCGAGACTGTCAAAATCTCCCAATTGCGGCCAAACAAGAATTAAAAGACGTTTATACCCAGTACAATCGCTTAAAATTGGCACTATTTGCCCATCGCTGACCCTTTGGCGTTGAATTGTTGAAAATATTTCATAGCTGCTGCTCATAGGTAAATTTCTCCTAATAAAACCGCTGCTTTTGCCCCCGTGACTTTCGGTAAATTACCGGGGAAATTGTGCCAGCGCCAATAGGCCAAGAGGGCAAAAGCGATCGCTTCTTTAAAATCGCTATTTAATCCTAACTGATCGGTGGTCAAAAGCTTGACATTTGACCCCAAATGTGCTAGGAGTCGTTGGCGCAGGTAGGCATTGCGAGCGCCACCACCGCAGAGCAGCACTTCCGCGGGCATTTCTGGCAAAAAGGTTTGATAGCTGTGGGCGATCGAAATGGCGGTTAAATCGGTTAAACTAGCCAACCAGTCGGCATCACTGAGGGAATAAGCTTGGGCATCCTGGCGCAATTGGGCTAGATAGGCGGGGCTAAATAACTCTCTGCCAGTGGATTTAGGAGGATATTGTTGAAAATAAGGCTCCTGTAGCCATTTATGAACTAATTCGGAGCAGGGTTGACCCTGAGCCGACCATTGACCGTTATGGTCGTAGGTTTGTTGGCCTTGGCTCAAAAATTGTACGGCCAAATCGATGAGGACATTACCGGGGCCAGTATCCCAACCGAAAATTTTTTGCTGCCAATTTTCCCTTTGTCGGGGGGGTAGATAGGTTAAATTGCCAATACCACCGATATTTTGGACGCAGCGGGTTTTAGTGGGGTGAGAGAGCAGATAAGCGTCAATTTTCGGCACTAGGGGCGCACCGTGACCAGCTTGGGCGATATCGGCAGCGCGAAAATTACTAATGGTGGGAATACGGGTAATTTTTGCGATCGCTGCTCCCCGTCCTAATTGTACTGTGTAACCGAGGCGATCGTTTTCGGGGGGTCGATGAAAAACGGTTTGACCGTGACTGCCGATTAATTGGGCTTTTGGGGCTTCTTTTTGGATATTTAAAGCGGCATGGGCGAATTCTGCGGCGATATCATCATCTAAGCTGGCTAAAGCTTCAATAGATAGCTTTTCTCCCCCACAGACTTGCAAAATTGTCTCTCGTAATCGGGGGGAATAGGGATAGGTTTCTCCAGCTAATAACTGCACCTGTGGAGATTCCACAGTACCGCTAATCTCCACTAAAGCGGTATCGATGCCATCCACCGATGTGCCACTCATTAAACCGATAACTAACAAGTTTTTTCCCTCAAGTGTCGATTGTTGATTATTTTATCCCCCTCCGACAATAGTAACAATTTCTAATTTATCCCCCTCCTTGATTTCGGTGTTTTCCCAATACTGACGATGGAGGATTTCCCCGTTATATTCCACGGCAACTAACCGAGGATTCATGCCCAAATTTTCTAGCATTTGCGGTAGTTTAGTTGCGGGTAAACAGGTTTGAGTTTTGCCGTTGATTTGCAAGGTTATTTCTGACATGGATTTGGATATGAACGAATCAAGTTAATCGGAGGAGACAGTATTCTCCGAGACAGTATTCTCCGAGACAGTATTCTCCGAGACAGTATTCTCCGAGACAGGAGACAGTATTCTCCGAGACAGTAAGCTAAACGGCACTTAACCTGCATGATCCAATAGCTATAACCCTTTTGGAGTCTATATCGGTGATCCGAAGTAAAAGCCGTTTAGCTTATTCTCCGAGACAGTATTCTCCGAGACAGTATTCTCCGAGACAGTATTCAGGAGATTATTTTTATTTATTCTTTCTACACCCCATCTCCCCATTTCCCCATTTCCCCATTTCCCTACACCCCACACCCTACACCCTACACCCCACACCCCCGTTCCCTACTTTAATTGGTTTAATAATTGTTGTGTCACCACCTCGGGATGCTGCGCTTCCATGATGGCCCGGACTACAGCTACCCGCTGCGCTCCTGCCTCTAAAACCTCTTTAATGTTACTACTATCAATACCACCGATCGCAAACCAGGGTAAAGGGCAATTTTCCCGCGCATAACGGACATATTCCAATCCTGCGGGTGCTTTTCCCGCTTTCGTGGGGGTGGCATAAACTGGACCGACTCCCACATAATCGGCCTTTTCTTGGATTGCTTTGGCCATCTCTTGGGGATTAGTGGTGGACCGACCGATAATTGCCGTCGGACCGAGAAATTGCCGTGCTAGGGAAATCGGTACATCCTGTTGACCGAGGTGAACACCATCGGCAAGAATGGCCTGAGCAATATCGACGCGATCGTTCATAATAAACAAAGCATCGTAACGGTGGCATAACTCACACAGTTTAGCGGCCTCTTCTAAACGAATGGTATCAGCGGCGGTTTTATGGCGGTACTGCACCAATTTTAAACCTCCTTTTAGGGCTAATTCGACGATTTCTAGGAGATTTTCCACAGGAGAAGTGACTAAATAGAGGGGAGATGCTTGCAGTTTTTCCAGAGGTGGAGAGATTAATAGTTTACTCTCTAGCTGATAAACCCGATAGCGCAGCTGTTTACAGGCTATCCCTAGTTCCAGATCATAGAGTTTACCGTATTCTTCTAAAACCCTGAAAGCCTCCTGTACGCGAGCGAGATTGGCCTGCAGCAGTCCCTCGACAGTCTCGCGGATTTCTTCCCTGGGATGGCTTAAATCCCTGCCGATATCGCCGGCTGTGTCCCGATGTCGTTTAAGATCGATCGAGTGCCAACTAGCTAATTGATGGCGCATTTCTTTACATTCTTGGGCTAAATCGGGATTATCTAAGCCAAAACGACACCATTCTTCGATAATTCGCAGTCCTTCTCTGGCGCGGTCAAGGTTAGCATCAAGAATCCGTTTAATCGCCGTAGTTTCTAGTTTCATCGAAAATTTTGGGTCTGAAACCCCGTCGTTCTACGACGGCTTTACTGTTAAATACTAGCGCATTTACCAAATATATGCTAAAATGTGAGACATGGAAAAAGCCTATTCGTTTCGATTTTACCCCACACCAGAACAAGAGTCGCTATTGCGGCGCACTTTGGCCTGTGTAAGATTAGTTTACAATAAGGCTCTCCATCTCAGAACACAAGCA
>NZ_JADBTZ010000284.1:0-4554 GCF_020245885.1 Microcystis sp. M165S2
AAGTCTAAAAGTCTTATCTAACAAGGTTTTTAGATTTATTCAGCTAACCCTAAATAGGGTCTGCGGCAAAAAGTTTTTCGGTGGGGGTTGGGGGTTGGGGGATGGGTGATGGGTTTTACCGATTTTCAGGTGGTCAACTACCTAATTTTCAGGGAAAAAGTCCCGGAATTTTCCCCCCGATCACTCCCATGGCCAGTACTTTTTTTTGATTGACAAAAAGTCTAAAAGTCTTATCTAACAAGGTTTTTAGATTTATTCAGCTAACCCTAAATAGGGTCTGCGGCAAAAAGTTTTTCGGTGGGGGTTGGGGGTTGGGGGTTGGGGGATGGGGGATGGGGGATGGGTTTTACCGATTTTCAGGGAAAAAGTCCCGGAATTTTCCCCCCGATCACTCCCATGCCTGGTACTTTTTTTGATTGACAAAAAGTCTAAAAGTCTTATCTAACAAGGTTTTTAGATTTATTCAGCAGACCCCAATTAGGGTCTGCTGAAAAAGCCGCTCAGGGAATTATGCTATTAAATGCCAAGAATTTGTCTGGCAATTTTGAACTACTCCAATCCGCTTCGCGCTCGATGGTCGTTTCTGACGCTTAAGTGCTATTTTGGTTTAGTTTGGACGCTAATAGGACCATTAACGATGGTTTGACAGGCTAAACGATAATTTTTGGGTTTTTTCTTCAGACGGCGCTGTTCAAAGTCGGTTTTAGCCGAGAGATTTTCCATACCCTCGACAATTGCCACTATACAAGTACCACACTGACCGTAACCGCCACAATTCATCAATTTACCGCCAAAAGTGTAGATATCAACGCCATTCTGGATTGCTTTCTCTCGTAAATTCGCCCCATCTGCCGCTACCACGATCTTATTCTCTTTGACGAAGTTGATGTTACCCATGACTGTGTTACCCTAAATTTTTGCAAATTAATATTAAAAAATATTAAATTTTTTCGATTGTAACATTTTTGGCTCGCTGTTCTAAATATTCGGCGATGCCAATAGCGATCGCTTTTTTGCCGATAAATTTCCCTAATGCCGCTTTTGTGACCAAATAAGCCACCTGTTCCCCTTGATCGCCCTTTTCCTCACCCCGATTAGCAATGACGGCCTGATAGCCCTTTTCTAGGCGTTTACGGGCGATTTCCAGTAACTCCTCCTGACTGACTCCCTCCTGATACTTGAAAGTCACCATCTCTAAATCGGGAAATTTTTCTCTCACCTTGTCAATCACTTTTTCCGTCGGCACAAAATTAAGATTTAACTGCCCACCACTGGGAATTTTACCAAAAAAAGGGCTTTCTAAGCGATAATCTGCCACTGCTGCCGAAAAAATCCCAAATTTATAATCTTTACTCTCTAATTCTCCCATAACCTTCCCTAGATACTCGTCATAGGTTTCAATAATTTCATGGGGTAAATAAGCGGGAGGTGTATAGCTGCCGCGTCCGTGGATTAATTGCACCTTTGCCCCGCGCAGGTACAATTCTTCTGCAATAGCGACTCCTAATTGTCCGGTAAAACGATTGGTTAAACGACGAATATTATCGATAATAACGGGTGTGGGTCCACCAGTGACTAAAATCGGCATATTTTTCAGGACAGAATTACTGAGAATCCCACAGGCTGCCACGGTAATCTCTTTTTCCCCGGGGAGATTGTGCTTACCGTAATCATCCCGGGGTGACATAATCTGGACTCCCAAGCGATCGAGAGTTTGCAAAGATTCGGTCAGAATAGCATTATGTAAACTGCCGTGCATGGTGGGGACAAGCAGAATTTTAGTTTTTCCCTTTTCCTGTCGTCCCAAGGCCGAGGCCAAGCATGAAGTGATCACTCCGTCAGCTATTCCGTAACGAAACTTATTAATCGTGTTATAGGTAGCGGGGGCGACTAAATAAAGATCAAAGGGAGATTGATCGCTTAAATGTTCTGCTTTTGCCGTTAATTGGCTAATTACGGGATTAACCGTACTCCATTCCAAAGCTTCCTTAGTGACGTATCTTAAAGCTTCTTCTGAGACAAAAGCCACGACTGTAGCCCCGAATTTACGCAAAGATCGGGCAATTAGCGGCGCTTTCATGGCCGCAATCCCTCCCGTTACCAGTAAAGCAATACGTTTACCCCAGAGATGATGACTTTCTAAGGGTACTTCGCGATCGCTTAATGGCGAATCCGTCGGAGAAGAGAAATTCCAAGTCATAATTTTCAGTGATCAGTAAACAGTAAACAGTAATCAGTGAACTGAAAACTCAAATCTGATATCTGATCACTGATTCGGTTATCCCTATTCGGGATTTGTCTATCTCTGAGCGAGAAACTGGTTATCCTAGTAAATAAAGGGTTGCTTCGGTGTTCTTATGATTGACAAAATTTTAACTAAAGTTCGATCGCTTGCCAAGCCGTTAATCGTCATCGGATTAGTAACAACGCTGATTTTAGGCAATGTTCCCAGTGCTTTAGCGGCATCGGGGGGTAGAATGGGGGGCGGTAGTTTTCGCGCTCCTAGTCGCAGTATTAGCCCTTCTAGAGGTGGTGGTTACAGTTCCCCCGGTTACGGTGGAGGTATTGGTTTTCCCTTCCTTTTACCCTTCTTTTGGGGTGGTGGTGGCGGTGGCTTAATTTCTCTGTTAATCTTTTTTGCTATTGCCAATTTCCTCGTTAATGCTTTCCGTAATGGTGGAGGCAGTGATGAGAATGGTATGGCTGTTGAACCGGGATATGAAACCGTCTCCGTGGCTAAAGTACAGGTGGGTTTATTGGCAAATGCCCGTTATCTGCAACAAGAATTAAATCAAATCGCCCTAACTGTGGATACTAGCACCTCCGAGGGGCGCGTCGATGTCTTACAAGAATCCGCCCTCGCCCTGTTGCGTCATCCGGAATACTGGGTTTATGGTAACGTCGATTGCCAACAAACCAGCCTCAGCAGTGCAGAAGCGAAGTTTAATCAGTGGTCTCTCAACGAACGCGGTAAACTAACGGCGGAAACCTTAACTAATTACAATAATCAACTGCGTCAAGGTTCTCAAGAAAATATTTTAACCGAATCGGCTGGAGAATTAGCTAAAACCGCACCGGAAGGCTATATTTTGGTGACTATTTTCGCTGGCATTGTCGGTAAATTTTCTCTACCCAAAATTAATGATTCCCAAGACTTGAAACAAGCCCTGCAACAAATTGGTAGTATGGGAGGCGATCGACTTTTAGCGGTAGAAGTGATTTGGACTCCTCAAAGCGAGGGTGATATTCTCAGTCAAGACGACATTCTCGCTAATTATCCCGATCTGAAATTGGTGTAATTTGTCGGGGGATAACCCTAGATATTGCCCAAAATCTCCCTTTTACGGGGAGATTTTTTGATTATTAACGAATTGCTCCCGTGATGGGATTTTTAGGTGTGTTAGCGCACCGTAACACACCCGAAGTTAACCTAACAATATAATTCCTGAATCCACTGCCATTCTTGGGCTAATCCTTCGGCTAAAGAGACTTGGGGATTATAACCTAAGATTGTACGGGCTTTGGTGACATCGGCGGCGGTGTGACGGGCATCTCCCCGGGCGAGTCCTTGATGCGATCGCAAAATCGGTTTACCGATGACTTTTTCCATGGTATCCAAGACATCCAGCAAAACCACGCGACTACCACCACCAATATTAAACACCTCCCCCACCGCTTCCGGGACTAGGGCAGCGGCTAAATTAGCGGCTACAGCATCGCTAACAAAGGTAAAATCGCGGGTTTGTTTGCCATCTCCGTAGATGCCGATGGCTTTACCTGCGATCGCTGCTTGAAAAAACTTATGGAAAGCCATATCGGGACGTTGCCGCGGTCCATAAACGGTGAAATAACGCAAGGCAGTGACGGGAACGTTAAAATTCTGGTGATATAGCCAACAGAGTCTTTCTGCCGCTAATTTGGTGATGCCGTAGGGTGAAACTGGTTGGGGACAAAGGGTTTCGGGAGTCGGCATCGTTTCCGCATTGCCATACACCGAGGAAGTGGAAGCAAAAACCATCCGTTGTAAAGAAGGGGTTTCCTTAGCGGCCTCAAGAATGATTTGAGTGGCATTTATATTCCTTTCGGTATATTGACGAAATCCATCACCCCAGCTTGCTCTGACTCCTGCTTGGGCTGCCTGATGGAATAATACTTCTACTCCTTGCAACAGTTGTCGCCAGTCAAGGGCTTGTATATCCGCTTCAATTAACTTAAATTCGGGATATTTTGCTAGAATATGGGCATTTTTGCGCTTTAAACTGGGATCATAATAATCGTTAAATTGATCGATACCGATCACCTGCTCTCCTTGTTCTAAAAGCTTTTGTGCCAAGTTAGAACCGATAAAACCCGCGACACCAGTAACAATATGAGTAGCCATTTAATCCTAGTCGTTGATATTTTGTATCGATTTTGACACTCCTGGGCCTAAAGGCGTGAGGATTCTTGAGCTAATCACAGCCCTTTCTGGTTTCCCTTACTTAGGTCTTACACGATTATGTCTGAACCGAACCTACTAGAATATCACTTGCTATCTAGTTATCCTTTTTATGG
>NZ_JADBTZ010000285.1:0-7717 GCF_020245885.1 Microcystis sp. M165S2
CAGAAAAAGGATAACTAGATAGCAAGTGATATTCTAGTAGGTTCGGTTCAGACATAATCGTGTAAGACCTAAGTAAGGGAAACCAGAAAGGGCTGTGATTAGCTCAAGAATCCTCACGCCTTTAGGCCCAGGAGTGTCAAACTGGAAGCAGATCGAAATTATACTTGTAACCATTCTATTTATCATGACACCGAACCCTGCCTTTTCCATGGACGATTTTGCCAAAGCTCTTGATCAATACGATTATCAATTTGAAAAAGGGCAGATCGTGCGCGGGAGAGTCGATCAACACACCTCCGATGGAGCATTCATCGATATTGGCGGCAAATCCTCCGCTTTTATTTCTTTAAGGGAAATTTCCCTGGAAAATGTTCCTTCCATTGCCGAAGCTTTACCCATAGATGCAGAATTCGATTTTCTGATTACCCGTGGACAGGATGCGGAAGGACAAGTTACCCTGTCTCTGCGGCAATTATTACTGCAAAAAGCTTGGGAAAATGTCAGGGAAATCTCTGAAAGTGGCAAGTCGGTGCAGCTGCGCGTCACGGGGGTGAATAAGGGGGGAGTGACGGGAGAAGTGGAGGGATTAAAAGGATTTATCCCTCGCTCCCATTTAATCGAAAAAAATGATTTAGATTCCCTGATCGGACAACTTTTAACCGCAACTTTTATTCAAATCGATCAAGAAAATAATAAATTAGTTTTATCTCAGCGAGAAATTGCTCGCGCTAACGCTATCAGTCAATTAGCTGTGGGTAAATTATTAAGTGGCACCGTGGTTAAATTACAACCCTACGGTGTCTTTGTCGATTGCGGTGGAGTGACGGGATTACTCCATGCTAAACAGGTGACAGGAGCCTCTTTTAATTCTCCCATGACTTTCTTTAAAGTTGGTCAAGCAATTAAAGTGGTAGTCGCGGAAATTGACGAATATAAAAATCGCATTTCCCTATCCACAAAAATCCTCGAAGCACACCCCGGCGAAATTCTCGAAAACTTTGCAGAAGTCATGGAAACAGCAGCAGAAAGATTAAAACAAGCTCAGGAAAAAACACCCGAAAGTTAGCGTAGGGTGGGTTAGGCGACAATAATTTAGATATTTTACCACCTATTTAGTATTCGCCGTAACCCACCATCAGTTATCAGGTGAATTTGTCTCCTCTCTCCTGTCTCCTTTTTACTTGACCAAGATGTTTCAAGATCGGATAGCAATTTTAGGGACTATGCACGGAAAAGAGCGGGTAATTGCACCGATTTTAGCGCAAGAAATAGGACTTAAGGTGATTGTACCCGATAATTTTGATACCGATCGCTTTGGCACTTTTACCCGGGATATTAAGCGCATCGGGACACAAATTGAAACCGCTCGCAGAAAGGCACAACAAGCGATCGAGCTTTCGGGATACGATATCGGAATTGCTAGTGAGGGTAGTTTTTATCCCTATCCCAACTTGCCGCTAGTTTCCTGTAATCGTGAATTGATTTTATTGTTCGATCGAGTCCATAATCTAGAAATAATTGGTCAAGCAATAGTCACGGAAACTAATCACGCTCACCAAACTGTAACTAATCTAGCAGATGCTTTAGAATTTGCCGAAAAAATAGGGTTTCCTAGTCATGGTTTAGTGGTGATGTTTGATAAAAATTCTCTCGACTCCGAGAATATTTTTAAGGGAATTACCGACCGGAAAAATTTAGTTAAAATTGTTGAAGATATTCTTGACAAAAACGGCAAAGTACACCTAGAAACCGATATGCGTGCTATGCACAATCCCACGCGCATGAAAGCAATTGTTGCCGCAACAGCAAATCTGGTTCAGAAACTTAATCAATTATGTCCTAATTGTGGTTGTCCGGGGTTTGATATTATCGAAATAACATCGGGTTTACCCTGTGGTTTATGTCACTTTCCCACCTCTTTAATTAAACTGGAACTATACGGTTGTCAAAGGTGTGATTATCGAGAGGAAAAACTCTTTCCCAACGGTCAAAAAACCGCCGATCCGATGTATTGTGAATATTGTAATCCTTAAAGATAGCTTTTCTATGGAAAGAATTTTAGAACCAGAAGTAATGGATGATCGGGAAGAAGCGCTCGAATATGATGCCATGGACTTCACCGAAGTTAATACTAATTTCGCTAAAGAAGCCGTACAATTGGCCGGTATTAATGCTAGGGTGTTAGATGTAGGAACCGGTACTGCACGCATTCCGATTATGATCAGTCAACTACGTCCCCAATGGCAAATTATCGCTATTGATCTGGCCGATTCTATGTTAGAAATTGGTCAAAAAAATATCCTTAATGCTAACTGTCAAGAACAGATCAAATTAGAGAAAGTTGATGGAAAAAATCTTCCCTACCAATCCGAGCAATTTGATTTAGTTATTTCTAATAGTTTAATCCATCATCTCGAAAATCCTCTGCCTTTTTTACGGGAAATTAAGCGAGTTTTAAAACCCAATGGTGGCATTTTTTTAAGAGATTTATTCCGTCCCGATTCCGAGGAAATAATCAAGGGGATGGTGAGGGAAATCGATCCTAATTTTTCTCCCCGACAAGCGCAACTATTTCAAGACTCGTTGCGAGCGGCTTTTACCCTAGCAGAAATCGCAGATTTAATCCAGCAGTCGGGCTTAGAAAATGTTAAAATTTATCAGTCTTCCGAACGTCATTGGACAGCTATAAAAACGAGTAAAAACTAATCAATAAATAAGGGGAAAAGCGAGTTATGAAAGTTGGACTTTTGGGAACGGGATTAATGGGAACGCCAATGGTAGAAAGATTATTAAATCAGAAAATTCCTGTTATTGCCTATAATCGCACCTTAGAAAAATTGACACCTTTACAGCAGTTGGGAGCCAAAACAGTTAGCTCTCCTGAGCAAGTAATTCAAGAGGCAGATTGTCTGATTTTAATGTTAACTAATGCCGCCGCTATCCAAGAGGTTTTAGGATTAAATTCCGAGCAATCCAACTTTAATAATCGTACTATTATCCAGATGGGAACCATTGCTCCTTCTGAAAGTAAACAACTGCGAGATCAAATTGTTGCTAAAGGGGGAGAATATCTAGAAGCACCCGTGTTAGGAAGTATTCCCGAAGCTAAAAAGGGGACTCTCTTAGTTATGGTGGGAGCAACGGAGAAACAGTTCCATCAATGGTCAAATTTATTAGCACATTTTGGTCAAGAACCGATGTTAATCGGGGAAGTGGGAACCGCTGCGGCGTTAAAATTAGCTTTAAATCAATTAATTGCCGCTCTAACCAGTGCTTTTGCTTTGAGTTTAGCTTTTTTATCCCAGCAAGGAGTAGAGCTAGAAAAGTTCATGACTATCCTGCGTCAAAGTGCCTTATATGCGCCTACTTTTGACAAAAAATTAACCAGAATGTTAGAGAAAAATTATGCTAACCCTAATTTTCCCACTAAACATTTACTCAAAGATGTCAATCTCTTTTTAGAGGAATCGGAGAGGTTAGATTTAACCACTTTTCCCCTAACAGGAGTACAGCGCCTTCTTGAAAAAGCTTTAGAAATGGGATTCGCAGAACAAGATTATTCAGCTTTATACGGGGCGCTGAAAAAAGAATTATAAACCGCTTGCCAACATCAAAAAGACTCTCTTTGGTTTGTCTAGTCGGACAAAAGTAAACATTCGACCTCTTGTAAAAATCAAAAATTGTTGTTAGGGTTAGGAGTCAGTAGCCAGTAGTCAGTAGTCAGGAGAATTAAGAATGAATAATAATCAATTAAATGGTCTATTTACAAATTTTAGGCAATTTAATCCTTATTTTTGAGGCTTATTATTAAGATAACTGCAATACTTACTTTACTGATAGGAAAAAAAACGGTAAAAGGCTTTAAATTTTCCTTAAGCTTTGTTGAGGTAGCCAGAAGAGGGGGTTAGAGTAGGAAGTGATGGAATTTTGGGCATATTTTTCTATGACGCTGACTGAATTTGGATTATTAGCGGGTTTACTTGCCCCCGGTATTCTACTCTCGATTTTGGTGATGGTGAGTTTTGCCAAAGGGGGCTAAAAACTGATAGAGACACCGATGAAAGTGTCTCTGTCTTGGGTGAAGATTAATCTATTTTTGGTTTTTTGCCCAATTTAATTGATTCTGTAGCTAACAAAATTGATTCTAAATGATGGCGCTTCTCCACTTGACCGAGGAAATAACCTGTCATCATCGCTGAAGCGAGAAGATTAGCCAAATTCTCGCGGTCGGTGGTAATTTGTACCGCAAAATCCTCTGAGGGCAACATTCCCACCAATCCCTTGACGTTTTGCGAGATAATATCTTTAATTTCGCTACTGACCGATTGGGCTATTCTCTCAAGGGTTTCAGGATGCTGCTGCTGGAGATACTGCATCAAACAGTTATCATTTTGTTCTTCGGTTTCCCAGGGAAAAAAATCAGGATTAAAAGTCATCAGAACTCCCACGCTGTAGTGGTTATTAGATTTAGGTTAACAAATCGCTCTTCTCGATTGCCCGAAGTCACCCCCATCTTCTTCAAGTTTAGCTCAGTGATTCAGGAACATTCACCCCTAATATACCCTCTCTCTCCTTATTCCTGATCGGTAGGTTCCAGAATACCTTGTTCCCTAAGATTGTCAACCTCGAAATATTGATGAAATTTATCGGTTACTTCTAACCAGTAGGATCTGCCTTCGTTTTGCTTGCGTTTTCTCACAAATCCTCGTTCTACCAAGTCCTGAACCTGTTGATAGGCCGTACTGCCTCGTAAATTAATTAAATCCGCTTGTAAAATCGGTTCTTTTAGTGCGATCGCTGCCAAAGTACGGAGGGTTCCCGTACCTAATTCGGCCGGGATCAGGTCTTCGATCAAATTCTGATAAGCTGACCGCAATTGTAAACTATAACCGAGGGGGGTTTCCACCACTGCCAAGGCACTATCCCGGTGGGCATAATCGGACATTAATTCGATCATGGCATCTTCCACCGTCAAGCGATCGCTGTTAGTTAATGTCACCATCTCGGTTAAGGGGACAGGCTGCCCTTTTAGATAAAGTATCGCTTCTAGACGGGTAGCTAGTCTGATCTCCTGGTGGGGTTCCGCGCTCAATCTCGACTACCTAAGTTTAGACAATGATTTGATATTCTACTAGAAGACGAACGAGAAAATTATGGAAACTTTTTGGAGTCAGGTTTTAGACTTTTGTTATCAGGCTACCGGCCAAGTGGGCGATCGCTTACTGGCTGATTTTGGCAAATTACAGGCCACCAATAAAGCAGACGGGACTTTAGTGACGGCTGCCGACCGTTGGTCCGATGGCCAATTGCGATCGCTAATTGCCAGCACTTTCCAGGATCATGGAGTCTTAACCGAGGAAACTACCCATATTTTCCCGGAGCAAGAATGGTGTTGGGTAGTGGATCCGATCGACGGCACAACTAATTTTACTCGCGGTGTTCCCATCTGGGGCATTTCCCTAGGACTTCTCTACCGAGGGACTCCCGTGTTCGGATTTGTTTATCTCCCCTGCCTTAAACAGGCCTATTATGGTTATTGGTGCGGTGAGACGGGTTTAACCGGTCCGGTGGGGGCCTACCGCAACGGTCAACCGATTCACACCAGCGACGATTTTCCTAGCAAAAATCATCTGTTTAATCTCTGCGCTCGTAGCACAGATGTACTAAAAAATCCCTTTCCCTGCAAAGTGCGGATGATAGGAGTGGCTAGTTATAATCTGCTTTTGGTTGCCGATGGCACAGTCTTGGGAGGAGTGGAAGCAACCCCGAAAGTCTGGGATATTGCCGCGGTTTGGGCAATTCTACAGGCTGCGGACGGAGTATTTATCTCTTTAGGAGAAAAGATTTTTCCCTTGCGGGTAGGGGAAAATTATCGGGATCGATCCTATCCCTGTTTAGCCGTGGCTCGATCGAATTTAGCGCCGGTTTTCTTGCCTTTAGTCGGTTTTCTCAAGGATGTTCCTTGAATGGAGAATTGCTCAGGTTAGAATAGCTGCATTTATTGGTTTTATCTCTATTTATATTTATTTCATGAGTTTTGATACTTCCTCTCTCAGCGAACGCAACGATAAAGCCGAAGTCTATCAGCCAGTAATTATTCGCCTCGAAAATGTGTCTAAAATCTATGGCAGTGGCGAAACCATGGTTAAAGCCCTCAATAACATCAATTTAAGCCTAAAAAAAGGGGAATATTGCGCGATTATGGGGGCTTCGGGTTCGGGAAAATCCACAGCGATGAATATTATCGGCTGTCTTGATCGTCCCACCTCGGGGTCTTATTATCTAGAAAATCTGGACGTTTCCACGCTGCCGGATGGGGATTTAGCTCAGATTCGCAATCGTAAAATCGGCTTTGTTTTCCAGCAATTCCATCTTCTACCCCAGATGAGTGCGCTAGAAAATGTCATGTTACCGATGATTTATGGTGGGGTTTCTCCCCAAGAAAGAAAGGAAAGAGCGATCGCTGCTTTAACCAAGGTAAAATTAGATAATCGACTGCACAATAAACCCAATCAATTATCGGGGGGACAACAGCAGCGCGTCGCTATTGCTAGGGCAATTGTCAATCAACCTATATTATTACTTGCCGATGAACCGACAGGGGCGCTCGACTCGAAAACTACCCAAGAGGTGATGGCTATTTTCTCGGAATTGAATAACAGTGGCATTACTATCGTGATGGTAACTCACGAGGCTGATGTGGCGCGTCACTCTGGACGCATTATCTGGTTTAAAGATGGTGAAGTGGTTTATCCTAATCTCGCACCGACGGATTTACACGAGGTGATTGGGTAGGGTGGGAATTTTTTGGTAATCAGTGAAAAGAAAACGGCAACTTCCTAATTAAAAACCACGCTTCCCATCATCGCTGTTAGGGATTGGGAAGAAAACCAAAAAGTTTAGCTGCCCCTCCTAAAATGGCAACGACCAAAGCGATTAAAATCCCTCGATTGGTAAATTCCTGATTAGCGACTCTTGCAGTTAATCCTTTAATTTCTGTGGTTAGTCGCTCATCTAAGGTTTTAATCTCCCCTTTTAACTCCGATTGTCCTATCTCTAGCTTGTTGACATCTCTTTGTAGAGAGTCTATTTTCCCCTCAATCCTTGTCAGAACAGCTTCTAGGGAATAAGTCACGGTTTCGTTAGACATGAGCTAAACTCCTATATTTTGATCAGGGTAATCGCCTTATTTATGGGTTGCCACCGAGTAGAGAAAATCTAATGGCGACGGTGATTATTGCCCCGATGCCGGCACTAATTCCCCCAACAATCAGAGGTAAAATTAACCCCCGAAATCCCTGTAAGTCAGAAACAGACTTAACTAAAATAGATTGCTCGTTTTCTACTTTTTCTAATCTTTTATCGATTCCCTCAACCTTAAACCCTAAGGCTTTAATCTCCCCTTTTAACTCCGATTGTCCTATTTCTAGCTTGTTGACATCTCTTTGTAGAGAGTCTATTTTCCCCTCAATCCTTGTCAGAACAGCTTCTAGGGAATAAGTCACGGTTTCGTTAGACATGAGCTAAACTCCTATATTTTCCTATGTTGCGATCGCTACAGTGGAGTCCCATTCTCTTGACATCCTCACCGCCGTAAACGGACGGCGATTCCCAAACCTCACGATTTAGGTTTCTGCTTCTTTCCCTTGCGGGGTTTCGCACCTGCCTTAACAGATTTACTCTGTTCTGGTCTTATGGTCGCTCTACAGACTGACAC
>NZ_JADBTZ010000286.1:0-8074 GCF_020245885.1 Microcystis sp. M165S2
CCGCACTTTTTCTCGGTCAATGATGACAATAAGTTATAGCTTAGAAGCTAATCAACAACTAAAGCTTATGCTTGTAGCTAAGTGAAATCATTGATTAAGAGACCTGTGCTTTTCAATAACTTTTTCAGCAGACCCTATTTATTTTCTGGCTGACCTTGTACCCTTGTCAGTAAATCGGGTTACTATAGCTAATTTTTGGCTGTTAGCAATTATAGCTCTCAAAAGGGGGTGGGAATGATGAGATCAAGTTTATTTTCGGTCTGAGGATGACGAAAAGATAATTGTTTAGCGTGTAGGTATAAACGGTCGGACTGCTTACCATTGTACAAGTGATCGCCTAAAATTCCTATCCCTAATCCCTGTTGACTATGAACACGAATTTGATGGGTTCTTCCCGTGTAGGGAATAAATTCTAGCCGAGAATAATTGCCTTCTTTACCGACAACTTTAAAATAGGTTTGACTAGCTTTTCCCCTTTGCCAGTCCACAGTTTGATAGGGTCGATTTTGCGGATTTCCCCAGAGAGGGAGGTCAATTATGCCTGATTCTCGCTCAATAATTTCTGATAATATAGCTTCGTAGATTTTCTCCACTTCTCGCTGTTGAAATTGTTGGGATAAACAACGATAAATATCTAAACTTTTAGCTAGTAATAATAATCCCGAAGTTTCTCGGTCTAAACGATGAACTGGAATGACATTTTTTCCCTGACGACGAAACCGATTGACCACAGCATCTTGACTATCTTGATAACGTCCTGCTACCGATAATAATCCCGCGGGTTTATTAATAGCAATTATTCCCTCGTCTTCGTAGATAATTTCTAGGGATGAACGTAAACCAGAAAGTAAAAAACCCATGAGAGGTTGACATCTTTCTTGACAAGTGCCATAAAATTCTCCCTGTTTTCTATCTCGATTCGATTCTCCCCACCAAAATTCGGCCATGGCGACAGGTTTTAATCCTTTCATGGCGGCATAATTTAATAATTTCGGGGCGCAACATTCCCCTGTTCCCGTCGGTAACAAATTACTGCCCATCAATTTAGCTAAGGAGAGAGATTGTCCAGAAAAGTTGTTTAAACAGTAGGATTGATACAGCAATTCCTGTAACTGTTTGGAGAGGTTCCTACGCTGTTGCTTAAGTTCAATAATTCTCTGATTGGCTACGTTTATTTTATCAATTAAGGGTTTTAAAACTTGTTTTTGTTCCTGTTTTAATTGCTTTCTTGCTCTTTTTTCCTGACGACTGATATTATTTAATTTTTCTAATTCTTCTGGGTTTAAATTTCCTAAATTTCTTAAACTATCTCGTTCCTGTTTATGGTTTTGATGTTGTTGCTGTAAAGCTTGTATTTTGCGCTCAAAATTTGCTTGATTGAGTCGATATAAATTATGTTCGGGAATTGATTGTAGGGTAATAATTTCCTGTTTAATTATTTCTAAAAGTTGCAAAACTCGCTTTTCTTCCCGAATAATTTTTTCTCTCCCCACTAGGGACGGAACCCAGCCAGCAGCTTCTCCCTGTCCAGAAAAAGCTTTTAAAACTTCTATTTCGCCAGCAGCATTTTCTCCTAACAAAATTCCATACATTTTACCTTGAGGATTGGTGATAGTTGTCATCAAATCTTGGGCAATTTTTTCAGCCAAAAGAGTGCGGGGCAAGCGCAATAACTCGCCCGTTTCGGGACAAATTCCTTGATAATAATAAGTAACTTCCTTCACTCTTGAGGTTAATCGCTAAGAACAGGAAAAGGGCTAGAAATCCCCCTAAGAAAAACAATTGGCAAAGAAATCAATAGTTTCCTGTAAAGCGACAATAAAGCGATCGATTTCTTCTCGGGTATTATAAAAATATAGACTTGCCCGCGCGCTGCCGGAAGCATCAAAAAGGCGGTGTAGAGGTTGGGTACAGTGATGACCGGAACGAATAGCGACTCCTTCCTGGTCTAATAAAGTAGCTAAATCACTAGCATGAATCCCTTCCACATTAAAGGCGGCTAAACTAGCCCGACCCTGGCCCGTTAAACTAGGTGGCGGCCCGTAAATTCTTAAACCCTCAATTTCTCCTAATTTTTTGAACAAATGAGCGGTTAATTCTTCTTCGTAGGCATGAATATTATCCATACCTAAACCCATTAAATATTCTACCGCAGCACCGAGAGCAATCGCTTCGCCGATAGCGGGGGTTCCAGCTTCAAATTTGTGGGGCAGTTCGGCACAGGTAAAATGGTCTAAATAGACTTCCGCAATCATTTCGCCACCACCAAAAAAGGGCGGCATTGCCTCTAAAATGGCCTCTTTGCCGTACAAAAATCCAATACCGGTGGGGGCGCACATTTTATGACCACTAGCCACCAACCAATCACAATCTATGGCCTGCACATCAATGGCTAAATGGGGGACACTTTGACAGGCATCAATTAATACTTTCGCCCCGACTTGATGGGCAAGGCTGACTATTTCGGCAACGGGATTAATACAGCCTAAGGTGTTAGAAACATGAAGGACAGCAACTAATTTAGTTTTGTCAGATAATAAGGATTTATATTGTTCTAAATCAAAGCTTTCTTCGCTGGTTAATTGCACATATTTAATCACCGCCCCCGTCTTTTGGGAGATAATTTGCCAGGGGATTAAATTACTGTGGTGTTCCATGACCGAGAGAATAATTTCATCCCCTGCTTTCAGGGTATTTAATGCCCAACTGTAGGCGACTAAATTAATCGCTTCCGTGGCGTTGCGAGTATAGACAATTTCCCGACGAGAAGCGGCATTAATAAACCTAGCGACCTTATCTCTGGCCCCTTCGTAGGCTTCCGTTGCTCGGACACTTAAAGTATGCGCCCCCCGATGCACATTGGCGTTATCTTTTTCGTAATAGTTTCGCAGGGTTTCTAATACTTGAATCGGTTTTTGGGAAGTGGCGGCACTATCGAAATAGATAAGGGGTTTATCGTGTACGTTTTGATGAAGGATAGGGAAATCGGCGCGGACTTTTTGGGCGAGAGTTTTTTCTTGGATAATTGTCATTTTAGTCAGGAGTCAGAGGGGTACTTTGGGCAGGTTGGCACCCACCCCGGTAGAGTTATTCCACAGTGCGACAGGCGACGCATTGCCCCAATCTTTGGCGCAGGGATTCTAGAGGAATTTTAGCTAAAATCTCGGCCGAGAAAGCATCAATTAACAAACTGCGGGCGGTGTCGGCACTTAAGCCCCGGCTTTGCAGATAGAATAAATCATCGGCTTCCAGTTGGCTAACGGTTGCCCCGTGGGAACATTTGACGTTATCGGCGGTAATTTGTAATTCGGGTTTGGTGTTGACTCGTGCCTTGTTAGAAATTAACAAATTCCGATTTAACTGGGAGGCGTTGGTTAATTGGGCGGGCTTGGGAACAAACACTTTACCATTAAAGATAGCGTGAGCGCTACCATCAACGATACATTTATGTAGTTGCTTGGTGATGCCGTGGGGATGGTTGAGATAGATGGCGCTGTGGGTATCGGCGGTTTGTTGTCCGGTAATCATGGCTAATCCGTGCAGATTTGTCTCGGTTTGTTCTCCTTTTTGCAGGATATCGAGGTTATGACGGCAGAGTTTAGCGCCCAGATTTATCTCGTTGAGAGTGTAACGGCTATCGCGCCCTTGTTCAATTATCGTGCGTCCGATGTGAAAACCATCTCCTGATTCCCTTTGTACTCTGGTATGGATGACTTCGGCGTTGGCTTCGAGGTAAATTTCCGTGACAGCGTTGGTAAAATAAGCGTAATTTAGAGGTAAATCGGAGCAATGTTCGGCTAAAGCCCCGTAATTCTCAATAATATTGACACTAGCTCCCGTTTCAGCCACGATTAGGCTATGGGGCTGATAAAAGCGGGGAATTTCCTCCACAACGGTGATAAATAAGAGATGTATCGGGGTTGTGACGACGGTATTAGCGGTGACGTGAATTACTGCCCCATCCCTTAAACCAGCTTGGTTGAGTGCGGTAAAAAATTCGGGTGTTTTTTCTTTCCCTAGATAGTTGACAAGAACATCTTTTTGTGCATTGGCGAGATTGCTGACGCTGACACCGGGGGGTAAAGCGGAGATATCGGACAATTCGGGCTGATAAATGCCGTTAACGAAGACTAGGTGGCTGTTTTTGGCTTCGGGCAGCGAAAAAGCAGCGAGGGCATTTTTATCGATTGTAACGGTTTGGGGGACGCGAAAATCGATCGCCCAGAGTTGACTTAAATCGGTGAATTGCCATTCTTCATCTTTTTTGCCCGGGATGGCTAATTCTTGAGCTTTACTGGCTCCTGATTCTCTTAATTCGAGAATTTTACCGTTATCGATAGTGGGAACCGTTTCTCGGGACAATTTTAACAATAATTCTCCTGATTGTTCAGGTTTCGTGATTATGGCTGTCATTGGTAGGAAGGGGTGGGGGTTGGGGTGTGGGGTGTGGGGTGTGGGGTAGTGGGGTAGTGGGGTAGTGGGGTAGTGGGGTAGTGGGGTGTAGGAAGAATAAATAAAAGCCATCTCCTGATAACTGATAACTGATAACTGATAACTGATAACTGATAACTGATAACTGATAACTGATAACTGATAACTGACTACTGATAACTGATAACTGATAACTGATAGCTAGATTACTTAACGGCTAATAATTGTTCGTCGAGGAAATCGTAGCCAGTTCTTTCTAATTCGAGGGCTAATTCTTTACCGCCACTGGTGACAATGCGCCCATCGTACATAACATGAATAACATCGGGTTCAATGTAGTTGAGCAGACGCTGATAGTGAGTGATAAGTAAAAAAGCGTTATCGGGAGTAGCTAATTGATTGACTCCCTGGGCAACAATTCGCAAAGCATCGATGTCTAAACCGGAGTCAATTTCATCGAGAATTCCTAAAGTAGGTTCTAATAAGGCCATTTGTAGGATTTCATTACGTTTTTTCTCACCACCGGAGAAACCTTCGTTTAAACTTCTGCTAAGAAAGCTAGGATTCATCTGGACAACTTCTAGTTTTTTCTCGACTAATTCCTCAAAGTCAAAACTATCTAATTCTTCCGAGCCTAGATATTTTTGTCGGGCATTATAGGCAACGCGAAGAAAATCGAGGTTACTAACGCCGGGGATTTCTAGGGGATATTGGAAAGCGAGAAAGATACCCATAAGCGCTCGTTCATCGGGTTCTTTTTCTAAGAGGTTTTCGCCTTTATAAATTATTTCTCCCCCAGTTACTTCATAATCGGGATGTCCAGCGATTACTTTGGAAAAGGTACTTTTTCCTGAGCCATTGCGTCCCATAATTGCGTGGGTTTCACCCGCTTTAATTTCGAGGTTAACTCCTTTAAGAATCTGGTTTCCATCAATACTAGCGGTCAGATTTTTTACTGATAAAATTACTTCACTCATGAGATGTTTGTCTAGAACAAAAATATTAGTTTTTGGGGTTGACGGCGAGTCATCAATTGATGGATAAATTGTCTTAGCTTTTGGTGGGTTACGGCTATCGCCTAACCCACCCTACTTTACTGTTTACTTATTACTGATTACCCGACGGTTCCTTCGAGCTTGAGACTGAGGAGTTTATCAGCTTCGGCGGCGAATTCCATCGGTAATTTACTGAGGACATCCTTACAGAAACCACTGACTAACATAGAGACAGCATCTTCTTCGGAAATGCCCCGTTGTGCGAAGTAGAATAATTGGTCTTCACCGATTTTAGAAGTAGAAGCTTCGTGTTCTACTTTAGCACTGTTGTTATCCACATGAATATAGGGAAAAGTGTTAGCTTCGGCATTATCTCCAATCAGCATAGAATCACATTGGGAGTAATTTCTTGCTCCCTTGGCTTTCGGTCCCATTTTCACTAACCCGCGATAACTATTTTGGGAATTACCCGCAGAAATCCCCTTAGAAATAATGGTACTTTTGGTGTTGCGGCCAATGTGAATCATTTTCGTACCTGTATCGGCCTGTTGTTTGTTATTAGTTAGGGCAATTGAGTAGAATTCCCCGACGGAATTATCGCCAACTAAGACGCAACTGGGATACTTCCAAGTAATCGCTGAACCAGTTTCTACTTGCGTCCAAGAAATTTTAGAATTAACTCCTTTACACAGACCCCGTTTAGTGACGAAATTATAAATACCTCCCTTACCATTGGCATCGCCAGCGTACCAATTTTGTACAGTCGAATATTTAATATCCGCATTATCGAGGGCGACTAATTCCACGACGGCGGCATGAAGTTGATTACTATCGTACATCGGAGCGGTGCAACCTTCTAAATAACTTACCGATGCCCCTTCTTCAGCGACAATTAAAGTTCTTTCAAATTGTCCCGTCTCACCGTTATTAATCCGAAAATAGGTGGACAATTCCATAGGACAGACGACACCTTTGGGTATAAAAACAAAGGAACCATCGCTAAAAACGGCCGAATTAAGAGCGGCAAAATAATTATCACCCACGGGAACCACAGTACCGAGATATTTCTGCACTAAGTCGGGATGTTCCTGTAAAGCTTCCGAGATAGAACAGAAAATAACCCCCTGTTCTGCTAGTTTTTCTTTAAAAGTTGTGGCGATAGAAACGCTATCAAAGATAGCATCTACAGCCACGTTAGAAAGGCGTTTTTGTTCCGAAAGGGGAATGCCTAATTTTTCAAAGGTTTCGATTAAAGTGGGGTCAACTTCTTCAAGACTGTTGAGTTTTGCTTTTTTCTGTTTGGGTGCAGAGTAGTAGATAATATTTTGATAATCAATGGCAGGATAGGAAACGTGCGGCCAACTGGGTTCGGTCATCTTTTGCCATTGATGGTAGGCCCGGAGACGAAAATCGAGCATGAATTCCGGTTCCTTCTTTTTCGCCGAAATTAGGCGAATAATCTCCTCATTCAAACCGCGAGGGATGGTTTCCGATTCGATATCGGTGATGAAACCGTACTTGTAGGGTTGGTTAACGAGGTTTTTAACGGTGGTTGCACTCATGGGGGTTGGTGTTCTCTCTACGCGGTAGGCAGGGGAGGCAGTTAAACAACTTTCTTGTTGTTTAAATTGATTATATAATAGATTAACAACAAAGCTGTTGTCAAAGTCACGGAAAATTTCAGAGGATTCTGGTAAACCTCTGTTATTCAAGTTACTCTGTAGGGGTAATTGGCCGCTCCTTGACTCTCAGCAATTGTACGCTAAAGCCTCTGTTTTTGGTATCATGACCACGACTCAACCCGCCTCGACTAAAGACGATATTCTGCAATATTTGCTCAAAAACGGTCAATCTACCGCCCAAGACTTGGCTGAGGAGTTAAGTATTAGTCCGCAAGCGACGCGCCGCCATCTTAAGGATTTGGAGGGGGAAGGACTGATAGAATATTTTGCGGTACAAAATAAGATAGGACGGCCTCAGCACATTTATCGTCTCAGTCGTCAAGGTCGTGGCCGTTTTCCCCATAATTACGATAATTTCGCCGTTTCTTTCCTCAATACTCTCGTGGAGACGGTGGGAGAGCAACAGGTGGGGGAAATTCTCAAAAAACAGTGGCAACGCAAAGCGGCAGAATATCAATTGCGCCTCGGCAAGGGGTCTTTAGGGGAAAGAATGAGAAAATTGCTGGAAATTCGCCAAGAGGAGGGTTATATGGCAGAATTAGTGGCACTGGAAGCAGAAAATAGTTATGTCCTAGCCGAGCATCATTGCGCTATTGCTGAGGTGGCTGGTTCCTATCCCAGTATCTGTGGCCATGAATTAGAAATGTTTGCGATGCTGCTGCCCGATTGTACGATCGAACGGACTCACTGGATCAATCAAGGTGAGCAACGATGTGGTTATCTAATTAGGGTCTGCTGAAAAAGTTATTGAAAAGCACAGGTCTCTTAATCAATGATTTCACTTAGCTACAAGCATAAGCTTTAGTTGTTGATTAGCTTCTAAGCCATAACTTATTGTCATCATTGACCGAGAAAAAGTGCGGTTTTTCCATTTCAGACATAAAAAAGCCCAAAAAACCTGCCGAAGCAGGGTGGAAAGATTGATAACTAAAAAAGTAATAGCAATGGCTGTTTCCGATGTTGAGG
>NZ_JADBTZ010000287.1:0-25754 GCF_020245885.1 Microcystis sp. M165S2
CAATAGCGACTCTTGTTCGGGTGTGGGGTAAAATCGAAACGAGTAGGCTTTTTCCATGTCTCACATTTTAGCATATATTTGGTAAATGCGCTAGTATTTAACGGTAAAGCCGTCGTGAAACGACGGGGTTTCAGACCCAAATTTTCGATGAAAATTGGTATCTTTCAACAATCTAGAACTATTGTACTACTTGCAAGGCAGGTACTCAGAAGCGGAACCTCTCTATCTAGAAGCGATTAATATTTTCAGGGAAAGATTAGGGGAAAATCATCCCCATACCCAAACCGTTTATCAGAATTATCTGATGATGTTATCGCAATTACCCGAAGCAGAATGAAGATGAATTAGAGTTTAAATGCTTCGGAAAAGAGGGTCTGTAGGCGCACGGATTTTCCATTATGAATATAGTATCATGTCAAGTCGCCTTTGTCAAGAGAAATTTTGACAAAATCCAGAAAAACGTTATTGTAGGGGTAATTCATGAATTACCCCTACACCTATTACCTAGTCCAGTAACGCACCACCACCATTGACAGTGATTGGAATGATTGAATGATGGACTACAATAATGGATAATTATAGGAGGATGCTGCCTGGACTGTGATTAGGAGAGATTGTTAAATCCCTACAATAATTTTCATTATTTCATCATCAAAAAAAGGATTAATTATGATCAAAAAAATTAAAATCGCCGATGCTCAAACCGATTTACCAAGTCTCGTTAAATCGGTTACGGAAGATAACAAAATTTATGCCATTGAGAATCAGGAAGATTCTGTAATTTTGATTTCCCAAAAAAACTATGAAAGTTTACAAGAAACCATCGAATTACTATCTATTCCCGATTTAAGAGAAAGCTTACAACTATCTCTACAGCAAATTAATGAAAATGAAACCTATTCTTTTGAGGAAGTTTTGGGAGACATTGATTAATGGTTTATGAAGTCAGCATACAACACAATCATAGTATTCATTCAATCATTCCAATCAAAGTTTAGACTGATGATGTAATCTATATTCATCGTGCTAAAACTCATTATGGCGAATAAACTAGACCTTGAAAATTCTTGAAAACTAGGGTTTGCAAGCGCACGGATTTTCCATTATATATATAGCATCATGTCAAGTCGCCTTTGTCAAGAGAAAATTTAACAACATCCAGAAAAACGGGGACATGAAGCTTAAATCAAGACGGGAATTACAGCAGACGAATAAATTCTTCTTGTGTCAGTTCAGCATCGCGTAAAATTTTTAAGAGTAATCCTTTCCCGACAGTTTTCCCCCGATGAACTGGTACGGTGACAACTCTTCCATCTTCATGTTTTAAGCGCAGATGACTTCCTTTTTGTCGGATAGATTGAAACCCTATTCTCGTTAAAGCTTTGATAACTTCATCACCGGTTAATATCGGTAATTTTGGCATCAGATAGACACCTTTTCAATTCCAACAAACTTCGACACATCTTCCGGATTGTCATCTTCCAAGCAAAGTTCAATCACTTCCCTGATATTCTTCATCAATTCATCAATCGTTTCCCCTTGACTGTAACAACCCCGAAGTTGAGGAACTTCCCCAACATAATATCCATTCTCATCTCGTTCAATGACAACATAAAACTCTCTTTGATGGTTCATGGTTCTCAATCCTTAAAAAAATTATCGCTATCTAAGCTTTTATTGGCGATTATTGAGACTTGAAAATAGGGTCTGTAGGCGCAAGGATTTTCCATTATGAATATAGTATCATGTCAAGTCGCCTTTGTCAAGAGAAAATTTGACAACATCCAGACAAACGTTATTGTAGGGGTAATTCATGAATTACCCCTACACCTATTACCTAGTCCAGTAACCCACCACCATCGACAGTGGTTGAATTAATCACTGCTCACTGCTCACTGATAACTGATAGCTGATAACTGATAACTGATAACTGATAACTGATAACTGATAAGAGATTGTCGAAGTAAGGGCGAAGCATTCGGACGATAACCTATCGCTGAAACCGTAGATTTCCTATCTGAATGCTGCGCCCCTACTTTTTCCGCATACCCTAATTAATCGGGCAATTTGTACTGTTCCACAATCTTTTTAGCATATTCAGGAACATGGGCTGCTAATTTTTCAGGATAATTACGTTTAACATAAAGGTAATTACGGGTAAAGTGAGAATCGATGGAAAAGCGAGCATATTCTAAACCTTTAGGCCCGATTTTTTCAATTACTACTCCCATCATTTTTGCCGCCCACATCGGCAAGGTTACACCTTTATCGTAGGCAGGAATGCTATTTTGTACCGCCTGTTTTCTATCACCACTAGACATAACATCTTGGGTATCTAATTGGTCTTTAACTAACTCTAACATTTCCTTGCCCGTATCATTACGAACGACAATCCATTGCCAGCCAAAAGGCGCGCCCATATAGCCCACAACTAAATCGGCAAGGGAGTTAACATAATCAAAACAAGTCATACAGGAAGGGGCAAAAACATCCTTTAATTTATTAGTCTTTAAGCCAAAAAAGGGAACCATTTCGATCGAGCCGTCTTCGTGTTTAAAGTGTACCCGAAAATCCTGCATAAATTCGTAATGAACCACGGTTTCTGGGGAACGACTGGTAGTTTCTAGAAACTTTTGCAGTCCTGAGCGGGTGACATTATCGACGCAGGGAGTTCCTAAGACATATAATTTTTCTAAGCCTAATTTTTTTTCTACTGCTTTTAGGGCTTGAATTTGACAACCAACTCCGATAACTAATAACCGTTTCATGCCCGATTTTTCAATTTCTTCTAGGACTGATAAATTGGGAGAAAGAGTCGGTTTATTAACTTTAGCGGCAAGGATTTCTTCAGTGGTACGGGCGAGAATCGGTTGCGGTTGAAAGCGATCCTCGGCGGTATTCTGCACACAAACCACCCCTTCTACCAAACCACGATCGAGCATTTCACAGGCAATTGTACTGACAATTCCTGTCCATTGCGCGCCGGGAATAGCTTGTTTTTTCTTGGCAGCCATCATCTCTTGATGAACACCAAAATAGAGATCATTTTCCTGATTTAAGTCGCGACTTTTGCCGTGTGATGCTGCTTCTAAATCGGCGATTTGTTGATTTAGAAAAGCACAAGCTTCTTTAACATAGTGAATATAATAAGTGTCACAAAGTCCGCACTCGCTACACAATTCTTTGGCAGGACGACGACTATTGGGTTTGAGGGCTTTGGCTTTTAGGTGTGGCGCAAGGGAGGTCATAATCTTAAAAGGCAACTAGGTCAAGAGTTTTTTTCTATCGATCGTTTACCTTACCGCATTCGATCGCTTTGTTAGCAATCTTTTTAAAGAAATGTAACGATTACCTGGAATAGGATCAGAGCAAAGCTTCTAAGGTGGCGACGACGGAAGCCGCTAAAGCTTCTAAATCATAACCGCCTTCTAAGCCAAAAAGCAGCGGTTTATTGAGAGTTAAGAGGTATTTCGTTAAAATTCCATAATCTTGTGGTTGTAAACAAATGCCCGCCAGAGGATCCGCTTGATTGGCATCATATCCAGCACTAACAATCACTAAATCTGGTTGAAAATTTTTCAGAAAAGGTAGGACTTGCCCCTCAAAATGTTCTTGATAATCTTTAATGGTACTTCCCGCCGGTAAGGGAATATTCAAAACATTATCAAACTCCCCTTTTTCTCTCGCTTCTCCCGTGCCGGGATAAAAGGGGAATTGATGGAGGGAACAATAGGCAATCTGGGGATGATTTTCGACTATATCCTGGGTGCCATTGCCGTGATGTACGTCCCAATCAAGAATCGCTACTTTTTGCACTCTTTTGTTTTCTAAAGCATAATAGGCGGCAATAGCAGCATTAGAAAACAGACAGAAACCCATGCCATAATTAGAAGTGGCATGATGCCCGGGAGGACGGGCTAAAATAAAGGCAGGATCGCCGGTGGATAAGACTCGATCGACTCCATCTAACCAGCCACTAACCGCTAGTAACGCCACATCGTAACTACGGGCAGAAACGGGAGTATCTGCATCCAATCTTCCACCGCCCCGTTGACAAATTCGCCGCAATCTATCAACATAATCTTGATTATGAACTTGTTTAATCAAAGGGATTACTTCGTCACGAATTTCGATCGGTGTCGGTAAATGCCATGTTAATTTTGACTGCCATTCTGTTTGTTTTAAAGCGGCGACAATTGCCGTTAAACGCGCCGCTTTTTCGGGATGGTAAATACCTGTATCGTGATCGAGAAATTCATCGGAATAGATAATCGAGATCATAATCAAATTACTGCTTAACTCGTTGGTTTTTGAGCAACCTAATGGTTTTAATCTATCAGAAAAGCAGCGGCTTGAGGGGCTATAGTGAAAAAACTTTACTGATTGGGTCACTTTGGCCGGATGATGCAATTATCTTTCCCTAAGGTGACAGGAAGCAAAAATGCTGACAAATTTTCGGAAATTTCAGCTAGAAGTTAATGGCATTACTATCAATGGTATCAAAGGTGGGCGCGGTTTTCCGCTGCTTTTGCTCCATGGTTATCCCCAAACCCATCAAATGTGGCATAAAATTGCCCCCCGATTAGGGGCCAATTTTACGGTTATCGCCACGGATCTGCGCGGCTACGGGGATAGCGATAAACCCTTACCCCTAGAGGATTCTAGCAATTATTGCAAGCGAGTCATGGCCCTCGATCAGGTATTGCTGATGGAAAAATTGGGTTATCAGGAGTTTTATCTGATCGGCCACGATCGAGGGGCGCGAGTTTCCCACCGTCTCGCCCTTGATTTTCCCGAAAAGGTCAAAAAACTCGTTTTACTCGATATAGCCCCAACGCTGGCGATGTACGAGGCTAACAATCAAACTTTTGCTACTGCCTACTATCATTGGTTTTTCTTGATTCAGCCTTCCCCTTTTCCTGAAACCCTGATCGCCGCTAATCCCGATTATTATCTGCAACATTGCTTGCAAAGTTGGGGGCGAGATTTTAGCGCTTTTACAGAGGAAGCTTTGGGGGAATATCAGCGTTGTTTTCGAGATTTGAGGACAATAACCGCCACCTGTGCCGATTATCGGGCCGCCGCTACCATCGATTTAGAGCATGATCGTCAGGATTTAGGCCGGAAAATTTCCTCCCCCCTCTTGGTTCTTTGGGGAGAAAAAGGTTTCATTGCACGTCAATACGATGTGATCGCTCTTTGGCAGCAGCGAGCTAATCAAGTCACTGGACAGGCGATCGCCAGTGGTCATTTTTTACCGGAAGAAGCACCGGAAGAGACGGGACAGGCGATCGAGGATTTTCTTCAATAAGTAAAGATATTGACAGCATAATTCTCCCAGTTAGGAGTGAGATTTTTCAATCAATTACCGATCAAATATTATTATGCAAATGCTAAAATATTCCCTGATTGTCCCCATCTATAACGAGGAAGAAACTATTGCCGAACTATATCGCCGGGTGAGTGCCATCATGAATAATTTAGATGGGGAGGTAGAATTAATCCTAGTAAATGATGGTAGTAAAGATAGTTCCTTAAAACTGCTGCGAGAACTGCACAAAGCTGATTTTCGAGTGTGTTATATCAGTTTCGCCCGCAATTTTGGTCATCAAGCGGCGGTGACAGCTGGACTTAATTTTTGCCGAGGACAAGTAATTATTGTTTTGGATGCCGACCTGCAAGATCCGCCCGAATTAATTCCCCAAATGATTGAAAAATGGCAAGAGGGGTATCAAGTAGTTTATGCCCAAAGAACCAAAAGAAAACAAGAAAGTTGGTTTAAAAAACTGACGGCCTATCTCTTTTATCGTTTGCTTAAAAGACTAGCCGATGTGGATATTCCCACCGATACAGGAGACTTTTGTTTAATGGATCGTCAGGTAGTAGATCTATTAAATTCTCTCCCAGAAAGAAATCGTTATATTCGTGGGTTGCGCGCTTGGATTGGCTTTCCACAAACTGCGGTTAAATTTGAGCGGGATGCGCGCTTTGCCGGGGAAGTAAAATATACCTTTAGCAAATCATTATCTTTAGCTATTAATAGCCTAGTATCTTTTTCTCGTGTCCCCTTACGTTTTGCTACCTATCTAGGATTATTTTCTGCCCTGATATCTTTGATTATGGCTCTGTTAGTATTGTATTGGCGTTTACAGCAGCCCAACTCACCGATCACTGGTTTTGCCACGATTATGATCGCTATATTTTTTCTGGGTTCTGTACAGCTAATTAGCATCGGAATACTAGGAGAATATATCGGCAGAATTTACGAGGAAGTTAAAGGCAGACCCACCTACACAATTGCTGAGTTAGCTGGCTTACAAATTTCTTGATTCTTGTCAGTAAGAATCGCTAATTTTTTGCTGTTTTGCCCATCTAGATAAAACTTGATCCTCCCTAGCGATCGCTACTCATGCGGCCTTGGCGGAGAGTTTTTGGGTCTTGGAGAATCTCTGGACAATAACGATCGAGCATTCTTTGCCAGCGACGGACAGGATCACAATCCCCAGTGACAGAGACAAGACGACCAAAAACGGAATTTTTTAGCCCAGTTTCACAGAGACGAAATTTCATTTCTGTTAGCTGGACTGATAGCTGATTGGAATCGCTAATAATTTTCTTGCGGATTTGTGGCACCAGGATTTTCTTGGTAGGAAAGGCTGTTACCAAACTCGAATTCCTGTCCGTAGGCTTCCTCTCCGTGTTGAGGCACATCTAACCCTTCTGCTTCCGTATTCGGTTTAACCCGCAGATCCATGAATAAACTGAGAACTTTCAGGATGACAAAAGTACCCACGGCAGCAAAGATATAAGTAGCAGCAACGCCAACAAATTGCGTCCAGACTAAGCCTGGGTTGCCAAATAGTAAACCGTCATTACCCGAAGAATTAACCGATTTAGTCGCAAAAACCCCCGTAAGGATTGCCCCTACCGTTCCACCCACACCATGGACGGGATAGGTATCCAAAGAATCATCAAAGCGCAATTTTGCCCGCAGACTAACCGCAAAAAAACAGCTAAGGGCAGTGATCGAACCAATGAGAATCGCCCCGATCGGCAGCACATAGCCGGCAGCGGGAGTAATACCCACTAATCCCCCTAAAAATCCACTAGCAATACCGATCGCCGTCGGTTTACCCCGTAAAATCCATTCTATAAGCATCCATGTCAAACCACCGGCCGAAGCGGCGATCGTGGTATTAACAAAAGCTGTCGTGGCTAGGGAACTAGAGGAAAGCGCGCTACCACCATTAAAACCAAACCAACCGAACCAGAGTAAACCGATACCTAGGAGAACAAAAGGCACATTATGGGGTGCATAGGCTTGGACACCAAAACTACGCCGCGGACCGATCATCCAGGCGGCCACCAGTGCGGAAATCCCGGAACTAATGTGAACAACGGTTCCACCGGCGAAATCCAGCGCCCCAGTGGCTGCCAACCAACCCTTACCCCAAACCCAGTGAGCTAGGGGAGAATAGATAAAGGTGGACCAAAGCAGTAAAAACCAAAAATAGGCTTTAAAGTTGACCCGTTCCACGATCGCACCCGAAATTAAAGCCGGGGTGATGATCGCAAACATCATCTGATAGACCATAAATACTTGATGGGGAACGGTGGGTGCATAACCGATATTGTCAGGTGTGGCCGCAGTGACACCGTTAAGAAAAATCCAATCTAGTCCCCCGATAAAAGCTTCAATTCCCTCGCCAAAACCACTTTTACCCGGGGTGACATCGAAAGCGAGACTATAACCCCAAAGCACCCAAGTTACCCCGATGACGCCCATGGCCACCAAACTCATCATCATGGTGTTGAGGACGTTACGGGAACGTACTAAACCCCCATAAAAAAAGGCCAGTCCGGGGGTCATTAATAAAACTAAAGCCGAGGAGATCAGCATCCAAGCTGTATCCCCAGCACTAATCGGATTGGGGGGAGCGGCGGTGATGGTTTCCGCAAAAACTGGGGCAACTCCGCCATTGAATCCCAGTCCCAGCAAAAGTACGGTTATTCCTACGATCTTTTTCATTGACGGTTGCTGCCTAGTAGCAAGATTAATTTTTTCTGTCCGGAAAGAGACAAAAACCGAAAGAGAAAAGGTTTAGAAGGCAATTATAGCCACCGATCGCATCGGGGCGAGGCCTTCTTCTTTTTCTCTTTAACTTTGTCGGGGATAAGTTAATCTATCTTTACAAGGTTTAACCTAACGAGTGCTAGGCGTTTCCATGTCAACACTGGAAGCATAATAGCTACCAGCGACGATATCGGACTCCTTGACGAAACCGCTATAGGCTTCCATGCCGTGTTCGCCTATATCCAGACCTTCCAATTCTTCTTCGGGAGTAACACGAATACCGAGGGTAGCCTTGAGGATTGTCCAAACAATACCACTAACAATCAGGGTAAATGCCCCTACTGCCACAATCCCGATAATTTGGTTAATCAACAGTTGGAATTGACCGGTGATTAAACCGGCATCTTTGTTGAAGATACCGACGGCTAAAGTTCCAAACACACCACAGACGAGGTGAACGGAAGTCGCACCCACCGGGTCATCAATTTTCAGGTTATCGAAGAAACCCACCGAGTAAACCACGACTACGCCGGCGATTAAACCGATGATTGCCGCCGACCAATAGGATACACCATCACAACCGGCAGTAACGGCTACTAAACCGGCCAGAATACCGTTAATAATCATCGAAAGGTCGGGTTTACCATCTTTGAACCAAGCGGTAAGGGTAGCGGCAATGCCACCCGCGGCCCCGGCGAGGTTAGTGGTGACAGCGATATAGGGTACAGTTTCATTAACCGCTAAAGTAGAACCGGGGTTAAAACCAAACCAGCCAATCCAGAGAATTAAACAACCTAGGGTCGCAATACTCATGTTATGGCCGGGTAAGGCACTGGTGCGACCGTTGATGTATTTACCCATTCTCGGGCCGAGAATTGCAGCCCCAGTTAAAGCAGACCAACCACCCACCGAGTGAACCACCGTCGAACCGGCGAAGTCTTTAAAACCAAGGTCGGCTAACCAACCGCCACCCCAAACCCAGTGACCAGTGATCGGGTACATGATACCGACAATAATTAAGCTAAAAACTAGGAAATCGACGAATTTAATCCGTTCTGCCACTGCCCCAGATACAATGGTGGCTGCCGTTCCCGCGAAAGCGACTTGGAACAGGAAGAACACCGAGGTGGGCAAAGAGGCAGGCATGACGTAGGTGGCAGGATCGCTACTGCTAAGGAACCAACCTCCTGTACCGAAAAATTCGTTACTGACAGACCCAAACATCAGCGAGAAACCGATCGCCCAAAATGATATGGTGGAGAGGGCGAAAACGATCAGGTTTTTGGCGAGAACGTTAACGGCGTTTTTCTGGCGACAGAAACCCGTTTCTAGCATCGCAAAACCTGCGTTCATAAAGATCACGAGGATGGAGGCAATTAAAACCCAGATTGTATTGAGGGCGTTTTGGACATCTTCGGGGGTTAAGGGTTTCGCCTCTTGGGCTTGTACGGCTGTGTTCCAAACCACAAAAATAATCGCGGACAAAGGAACACAGGCTAACCAGACAGGGTTAATTTTCGGTAATAAACCGACAAGTTCCCCAGATTTTCGAGCAATTCGTTTCATCGTTAATTCGTTGACTTTGTTGAGTTAGTAGGTCGATTCATTACTTTTGAGAATAATTACCGAGCAATTATGTCCTTTCCACCGCTAAATCCTAGGAACAGGGGTCAATCATTTCAGAAGACCAAACACCTAGGGATTTATCTTGAGGTGTGAGTAGTCAATGTTTTTCGATCTTTGTTTTTTTGATCTGAGATTTCTGTATTCGTTGATACATTTCATTTTAAAATAATAGTGGTGGAGAAGTGATCAAGAATTTAGTTATCAGATGCGAGTTATCAGTTCACTGATTACTTTTTACTGTTTACTGATCACTGAAAAAAGCTCCCCACTGATCAGTTTTTACTGTTTACTGATCACTGAAAAGTCTCCCCTCCTTTGGAGAAATCAACCATGGCCCAGGCAACGGAATTCGATCGCACAATGATGCAAAGATGTCTAACCCTTGCTAGACAAGGCTTGGGACGGACTTCTCCTAATCCCTTGGTGGGTTCTGTGATCGTTCAAGAGGGGACAATTATCGGCGAAGGTTTTCACCCGGAGGCCGGACAACCCCATGCAGAAGTTTTCGCCCTGAGACAGGCAGCAGAAAAAGCTCGTGGTGCCACTTTATACGTCAATCTTGAACCCTGTAACCACCATGGACGTACTCCCCCCTGTAGCGAGGCAATTATGCGAGCGGGCATTAAAAAAGTGGTGGTGGGGATGATCGATCCTAATCCCCTGGTGGCGGGGAAAGGTATTCAAAGATTAGAATCGGCAGGCATCGAGACGCTGGTGGGAGTGGAGGAGTCCGAATGTCTTCAACTCAATCAGGGTTTTATCCATCGCATTACCGCTAAAAAACCCTTCGGTATCCTCAAATATGCCATGACTCTCGATGGCAAAATTGCCGCTACTACTGGTCATAGCACTTGGATTACTAGCCCTGCTTCTCGCCAAATAGTCCATCAATTGCGATCGGCCTGTGATGCGATTATCGTCGGCGGTAGCACTGTCCGTCAAGATAATCCTCACCTAACCACTCACGGCCTCTCCGATCATAATCCCCTGCGCGTGGTCATGACTCGATCGCTCGATTTACCCTCCTCCGCCCATCTTTGGGATACCAGTCAATTTCCCACGCTTGTCTACACACAAATTGATTCTAATGTCAAGCTTAAGCAACAATTATTAACAAAAGGCGTGGAAGTGATCGAACTAACCGAGGTGACACCCACTTTAGTGATGGAAAATCTTTATCAGAGGGGATTTTGTCAGGTTTTGTGGGAGTGCGGTGGCGGTTTAAGTGCAGCGGCGATCGCTGAGGGCATGGTACAAAAAATTATCGCTTTTATTGCGCCCAAAATCATCGGGGGAATCAAGGCACCTACTGCCGTGGGTGATTTAGGTTTCCAGTTAATGAGCCAAGCTTTACAGTTAGAAAATGTCACGGTTAATTATCTCAATCCCGATATTGTGATTGAGGGATATCTGCAAATTGAACAGTAGAGCTACTGCAATTCCGCTTCAATCGGATTGCTAAAGTCAAAAAGTGCTAAATAACCCCGATAATCCGGCAATTATCCCTGATTTTTGCGATCGAGTTCTCGAATCCGTTTATCGGTACGGTTATCCCCCTAGAAGAAGTTGGGCAATCGCTCTGTGATCAATAGTGCCATCATCGAGCAAAATAAAAAAGTTAGAATAGTCAAGCCCTTAGTGATTGAACGTATGACGGTACTAGAAAAAGGTAATATCACGATTCATACCGAGAATATCTTCCCTATTATCAAAAAATCTCTCTACACTGACCATGAAATTTTTCTGCGGGAATTGATATCTAATAGTGTGGATGCTATCTCGAAATTAAAAATGGCTTCTTTAGCAGGAGAAGCAAGAGGAGAAGTCCCCGAACCAGAAATTAATCTCGCCATCGATAAAGAAAATCGTACTCTATCAATTACCGATAATGGTATCGGGATGACGGGGGAAGAAATCAAGAAATATATTAACCAGGTTGCCTTTTCCAGTGCGGAAGAATTTATCACTAAATACCAAAAATCAGCCAAGGATTTAATCGGTCATTTTGGACTAGGTTTTTATTCGGCTTTTATGGTGGCTAAAAAGGTAGAAATTGATACTCTTTCCTATCAAGAAGGTGCTACCCCTGTCCATTGGTCTTGTGATGGTTCTCCAGAGTTTGAACTAACCGATTCTTCCCGCAGCCAAATCGGCACGACTATCACCCTAACTTTAATGGATGAGGAAGGGGAATATTTAGAACCTGCCCGCATTCGCCAGTTAGTCAAAACCTACTCAGATTTTATGCCCGTTCCCATTAAAATTGATGGGGAAGTGATTAATCAACAACGGGCTTTATGGAAAGAATCTTCTCAAAATCTGACTAAAGAAGACTACCTAGAATTCTATCGTTATCTCTATCCTTTCCAAGAAGAACCTTTACTCTGGGTACATCTGAATACCGATTATCCTTTCTTGCTCAATGGCATTCTTTATTTTCCCAAACTCAGACCGGATGTGGATGTCTCAAAAGGACAGTTAAAGTTATTCTGTAATCAGGTTTTTGTCAGCGAGCATTGCGAAGAAATTATTCCCGATTTCCTGATGCCCTTGCGAGGAGTTATCGATAGTCCAGATATTCCTTTAAATGTGTCTCGAAGTGCTTTAACCAAAGATCGCACCGTTCGCCGTATTGCCGATTTTATTGCCAAAAAAATTGCTGATCGCCTCAAATCGCTCTATAACGAAGACGCAAAAGAATATATTCGTTGTTGGGTAGATGTGGGAACTTTTATTAAATTTGGTTCCTTGAAAGAGGATAAATTTAAACAACAGGTAGAAGATATTTTAATCTATCGCACTACCTACAAACCCGAAGAAACTGCGGTACAAGTGGAAGTGCAAACCGCCGAAGGTGATGCCTGGCAAGAAGCAACGGCGAAAACTCCCCTAGAAGCGATCGAACAGGAAGGTTATACTACTCTCAAAGCCTACCTAGAACGCCATAAAGAACGCCACGAAAATCGAGTTTTTTACTGTACCGATCCTCGTAGCCAATCCACCTACGTTGAACTCTACAAAAATCAAGGTTTAGAAATCCTTTTCTTTGATTCTTTCATCGATACTAATTACTTTATTCCTTTCCTAGAAAGAGAATACTCTGATGTGAAATTCACCCGGGTTGATTCTGAATTAGACTCGACGCTGCTCGAACAGGATCAAGCTAGTGAAATTATCGATCCCGCTAGTAATAAAACCCGGGCTGAATTGATCAAAGAAATCTTCGCCAAAGCCCTCGATAATTCTCGCATCAATATCAAAACTGAAGCCTTGAAATCCGATGATCCCCAAGGTACTCCCCCGGCAATTGTCTTACTTCCAGAAGCAATGCGACGCTTACAGGAAATGACGGCAATGATGCAACAAAAAGCCATGGCTTTCCCCGAAGAACATATTCTGATGATTAATACTAATCATCCCCTAATTCAACAAATTGTCCAGATTAGTCAGGGAAGTATTGTTACCGGTAGCGGCGAATCTCCATCGGCACAATTAGCGAAAATGCTCTGTCAGCACGTTTATGATTTAGCTTTAATCGCTCAAAAGGGATTTGATGCCGAGGGAATGCAAGCTTTTGTGGAACGTTCCAATCGCGTTCTGACTAAGCTAACCGAAAAGATTTAATCTATTGCCAAACTTTGGCTGTTTCGATATGCTGAGAGTGTGTTAATTCACACTCTTTTTTTTTAGCCCGATAAATATGATCTAGCGATAAGCTATATTGCAGCCGTCAGCCTTGAATCAGTTATCAGTTATCAGATGTAAGTTTTCAGTTCACTTATACTGTTCACTGTTTACTGTTTACTGTTTACTGTTTACTGAAAAATGCGCTTACCCACCCTCAAATATGAGCGAGGAACCTTAATTCTCCATCCACCACCAAAAGGGAAAAAATGGCTAGATTTTGCCACTTGGGATGATCGTATTGAAAGATTTCGCATTTTGGCACTTCATTATCGTCCTCTGGTGGAAACTCTACAGGAGGAGGGCATTAACTTCCAAGATGAAGCAAAAGCTTTCAACAATTTAGAATTAATTGCCAGTTTTGAACGGGAACCCTACCCCCACCAAACGGAAGCGTTAATCGCTTGGAAAAAATCCCAGAGAAGGGGTGTCATTGTCCTTCCCACCGCTGCCGGCAAAACCTATCTTGCCCAATTAGCTCTACAATCGACTCCCCGGAGTACCTTAATTATCGTGCCGACTATTGATTTAATGCACCAGTGGTATGCCCAGATGTTGGCGGCTTTTCCCGATGCCGAGGTGGGATTATTAGGGGGAGGTTCTAAGGATAATAGTGCTATTTTAATCGCCACCTATCAAAGTGCGGCAATTTATTCAGAAACTCTTGGCAATCGTTACGCTTTTTTGATTTTTGATGAATGTCATCATTTACCATCGGATTTCTTTCGGAAAATAGCGGAAGATTCGATCGCACCCTATCGTTTAGGCTTAACAGCAACACCGGATCGCGGTGATGGTAGTCATCAAGATTTAGATTATCTTATTGGTGCAATTGTTTATCAAAAAAGTCCCCAAGACTTGTCAGGAAAAGCCCTAGCCGATCATGAAATAATTCAAATTAAAGTGAAACTATCTGCCAAAGAACAGGAAAAATATCAAGAAGCAATTAAAATTCGCAATGATTTTTTAAGAAAAAATAATCTCAGTTTGTCTGGTTTAGATGGTTGGCAAAATTTTGTCATGATTAGTGCCAGAAGTAGCGAAGGGCGCCGGGCCATGTTGGCCCACCGGGAGTCGAAGGAAATATCCTCCGGAACCCAGGGAAAATTGCGGGTTTTAGCCGAGTTAATCTGTGAACACCATCCGGAACGAATTTTAATTTTTACCAACGATAATGCCACAGTTTACCGCATTTCCGAGAGCTTTTTAATACCTGCCATAACCCATCAAACTCCCGTGAAAGAACGCCATGAAATCCTGACCCGTTTTCGTCAGGGAGAATACAAAATTCTGGTGACTTCCCATGTTCTTAATGAAGGGGTTGATGTGCCGGAAGCGCGCATCGCGATTATTTTATCGGGAACCGGTTCCACCCGGGAATATATTCAGCGTTTAGGACGGGTTTTAAGAAAAGGTCAACAAGAGGATAAACGGGCGATTTTGTATGAAGTGATAGCCGAAAATACCACGGAGGAAAAAACCTCCCAACGACGACGGGGAGAGCATAAAAATCAAACTAGCTATAAAACTGGTAATCGACAATTGGAATTATTGCCTTCTCCTCCGAAAAAATCTTTTTCTTTCCCGAAAGCTGCCGAATCTTCTACTCCTTGGGGAAGTTCTCCAGAGTCAGAGGAAGAATAGAAAATTTCTCTGGGGGATTTTCCTCTATAATAAAGGTAAAAAATCTGGATTGATACCCCTATGACCGAACTTGCTCAACAAAAATGTCAACCTTATCAATCGGGTTCTTTTCCTATCACTGCCGAAGAAATTACCGCTTTAAAGGCTAAAATTCCCGATTGGAATCTCTTAGAATACGAGGGTATTCCCCGTCTGCAAAAACTCTATAAATTTGCCAATTTTCAAGGGGCAATCGCCTTTACTAATGCCGTGGGAGAAGCAGCGGAAAAAGAAGGCCATCACCCCGCTTTATTGACAGAATGGGGTAAAGTTACCGTTTCTTGGTGGACCCATGACGTGGGCGGATTACATCAAAATGACTTTATCATGGCTGCCCGTACCGATGATATTTATCGTCAACAAAAGGCTTAATCGTAGGCGCGAATCATCGCTTGGGTTCCCTGTTTAATTCCCTTGCCTTCGTCCAATTCCGCTACTGCTTTAAATAGGGTTTCCGCTAAATCTGTCCCAGGCAGAATTTCCCCGGCTGTCTGGGCAGTTTCTTTGACTAATCGCAAATCTTTTAAGATATGTTCAATCATAAAAGCCGGCTGTAAATCTTGGGCGAGGATTTTTGGTCCCAAATTTTCTAAAGCCCAAGAACCCGCCGCCCCCGTTTTACAGACTTCTATGACTAAATTGGGGTCTAATCCTTGAATTTTTGCCATTTTTAGAGCCTCACACAGCGCCACCATGTGAACCGCCCCCAAGACTTGATTACAGAGTTTAACCGCTTGTCCGTTGCCGATTTCGCCACACCAGCGAATAGTTTTGCCCATGGCGTGAAAACAGGGTAAACAAGTCTGAAAATCCGCTTCTTTCCCTCCCACCATAATAGTTAAAGTGCCGTTTTTCGCCCCAATATCGCCCCCAGAGACGGGAGCATCGAGAAAACGGAGATTATTTTCCTCTAGCTTTTTACCAATCATCCTAGCGGCTTGAGAGCCAATGGTACTCATATCCACCACCAGAGTTCCCACCGCTGCCGATTCCATCACACCCCCCGCTCCTAAAATTACTGCCTCCACGTCAGGCACATCCCCGACGCAGGTAAAGACAATCTCGGCATCCCTGACGGCGGCGGCAATACTAGAACAAATGTTCGCACCAGCTGCCCCGGCAATGGTTATTCCAGGGGCCTCTGGGGTACGATTCCAAGCATTAACAGCAAAACCTCGACCGACAAGATTAGTCGTCATCGGCGCTCCCATCACTCCTAATCCTAAAAAGGCAATTTTTTGACTCATAATTTTGGTAATCAAGGGAAAGGGGAAGTGGGGAAGTGGGGAAGTGGGGAAGTGGGGAAGTGGGGAAGTGGGGAAGTGGGGAAGCTGTCTCATCACCCTATCACCCCAAAACCCTATCACCCTATCTCCTGACAACCGACGGCTAAAATAATTCTACCATTTGTAGAAATTGGGCTTCTGAAAGGGTTTTAATGCCTAATTTTTGAGCCTTTTTGAGTTTCTCACCGGGGGCTTTACCGAGGAGAATATAATCAGTGTTCACACTGGGGGAACTGGTAACAGTACCACCGACATTAATAATCAATGATTTCGCTTCCTCGCGACTGATTTTGCCGAAGGTTCCTAGTATAACTACGCTTTTTCCCCTGAGGGGATTTTCTGCGGATTCTTGACTCGTTTGGACTATCTCCGCTGCGGGTTGCACTTCTAAACTTGTATCGGCAACTGTGATTTTTTCTGCTGCTACTACAGGAGTTTCCTCGGCAATCACCGGGGGAGTTTCCAGTTCTTCTACTACGGGAGTTTCCTCGGCAATCACCGGGGGAGTTTCCAGTTCTTCTACTACGGGAGTTTCACTAATAATTGCTTCTGGTTCATTAGTGGTAATAGGGGCAGTTTGTTGAGAGAAATCGTCTCTTTCTTGTTGTAGGTTTTGAATTTGAACCTCTAAAGCGGCGATTTCTTTTTGCTTAGTTGCTAACTCACCCTCAAACTTAATTTTTTCCTTTTCTAAAGCTTTAGCTGCCGTTTTTTTGACTTCTAAATCTTGAGTTAGTTGGCGATTTTGTTGGCTTAATTCCTCGATATGACGGGAAGTTGTGGTTTCTAATTGGTCTTTTTCGGCACTTAACTGGTGTAGTTGAATCTCTAAATTAGAAATGTTTTCCCGATAGGTTTCTAGCTGTTGCGGTAACTGGGTTAATTCCTGTAATTGCCCTTCTAAATGAGCAATTGTTGCCTGAGAATCGGCCAATTGTTGCGGTAACTGGGTTAATTCCTGTAATTGCCCTTCTAAATGAGCAATTGTTGCCTGAGAATCGGCCAATTGTTGCGGTAACTGGGTTAATTCCTGTAATTGCCCTTCTAAATGAGCAATTTTTTCGGCAGCAGTGCTTAATTGTGCCGATAATTCTCCTTTCTGGGCTGCTAAAGCTTGTAACTCCAGTTTAGCTGCTTCGAGACGAGCGCCGAGACTGTCCTTTTCGGCGGTTATGGCTGTCACTTGAGCGACGGTTTCTTGCAGTTTTATAGTTAAATTGTCGCATTCTTGGCCTAAAGAGAGCGATCGAGTTTGACTTGCGGCTAAATCTTCGCTGAGAGACTTTTTTTCCTGCTCTAACCCGGTAATTTGACCCTGTAAGCTGGCTATTTCCTGCTGTCCTTGCTCATACTGTTCTGTTTGGTGAGCCAGATTCTGTTCTAAGGTTTGAATTTGACCTTGCAAGCTGGGAATTCGGGCGGCTAAATCGCTTAATTCTTGATTTTTATGCTCTAAATCGACCACTTTCGCCTTTAATTCCTCGGCTTTTTCTAGCTCTTGCTGTAAGAGAGTTTTATCCTGTTCTAGGGTCTGAATTTGACTATAGAGAGAGTTGCTCTGTTTTTTGGTCAAATCAAATTGACGGTTAATTTCGCCTTTTTGCTGCTCTAAAGTTTGAATCTGTGCCTCTAGGCTAGTAATTTGGGCTTTTTCTGCCTCTAATTGCTCCATCAGACCAGCTTTCTCCGCTTCTATTTCCTTAGCGGTGGTTTTCAGTTGTTCAATTTCACTCTCACCTATCTGCACAGCTTGCTGGAGGGACTGGAGAGAATTTTCTAAATCCGTAGCTTTGTGCTGTAATTGGGCGGAATGTTGTTCTATGTGAATTATTTTGGCGTGCAGCTGCTGATTTTCGTCTTTTAAGTCTGATTGCGCCACGTCTAAACCCTTGACTTGAGCCAACAAATCTGAGTTACTTTGCTGTAATTGCGCTTGTGCGGCTAAAAGGGAGGTATTTTTGCTGACGAGACTAGAGCGCGACCAGAGGAATAGTCCTCCGAAAACAGCACTTAAACCTAATCCTTCATAAATTAATTCGTTGAGCATATCTACCCTCCTAGACAAGCGAAAAACAGTCACCTAACCGAACTGATGCGGCAATTTTGGTTATAGACCTACATCTCTACTTATATCAGTTACGGGGTACATTCGGGGGAAGGGGGGAAAAGTCACTTCTTTCATCCCAGGGTACAAAGGTGATTTAGCTGTTCGCGTTATGTTAACTTGTATCTGATCCAGTTCTTGGGTGATTTCCTGGTCAATTTCTTTCAGATGATCAAAATAGTAGCCCATGGCCGCAGGAGCTATGGTTGATAATTATCCATTGTCAATTGTCCATTATCCATTCAAAAATGCGATCGCCTTTTGACCTTTGACCCCTTCCCCTTGAACTGCGATCGCTGATTTGTTGATAGTCAATAATTGATTGAAAAAACACGGATGAGAAGCTAGGGACATTTCTTCTCTGCCAAGTCGCTAGAATGGGACTAGACTTCTCAAGCTTGAAGAATCTTCCTATGTCAGACGCTGTAACGATCGCCGATATTTACAAGTTATTTGAAAGAACTGAGTCCCAATTTGCCGAGTTTCAAAAGGAAGCTGATCGCCGCAGTGCCGAAGCCGATCACCGCAGTGCCGAAGCTGATCGCCGCAGTGCCGAAGCTGATCGCACGATGGAAGAATTAAAAAAACAGGTACAAGAAACGACCAAAGCGGTCAATAGCTTAACCACTCCTTTGTGTCTTTTTATAGAAGAAATGGTGGAGCCGGCGGTTGTGCGTTTATTTCAGGAACGGGGCATTGATGTCACCCAAACGATGAGTCGCTTGAAAAGTAAGCGTCCTGGGGCGGCAATGGAGATTGATATTGTGGCGGTGAATGGGAGCGAGTTGGTGGCTGTGGAATGTAAATCTCGACTGTCGAGGGATGATGTAGATGATTTTGTCAGCCGATTACAGCGATTTAAGGTTGCTTTCCCCCAATTTCGAGAGTTTCGGGTTTATGGGGCAGTGGCAGCAATTGAAATTGATCAGGGGATAGATGTCTATGCCTATCGGCGCGGTTTGTTTGTGATTAAGCAGTCGGGGGAAACGGTTAAAATTATCAATGATGCTCAGTTTCAACCTTTGGGTTTTGCTTCAGGTGTTTAATCTCTTTTTTAAGAAGGCGTAATTTTGCGATCGCCCTTTTAATTAATAATGAATAGTTGATAATGTAAACTGTCAGGAGTCATTTGGGAAACCATTATGGAAATAAAAAACATTAAACAAAAAGCCAGAAATTTAATCGATAAATTGCCGGATAATTATACATGGGATGATACACAGGTAAATTAAATTTAATTTATTATGTTTAATTAATAGTAATAGAATTGGTGCGTTACGGCGGATTGTTAGTCTTATTTTATTATCCAAATTAGTAGCCGCAAACACGCACCCTACACTCTACAGCAGCTTAACAGGAGTCGCACTCATGGTTCTGGTATTTGTAAATCTCGACAAATTTTTCGCGTCAAGAATTCATTGATTTCACGATGGCGCGGAATGGCTGAAGATTTCTGATTGACACGATTTACATAAATCGTATGATTGCCGCCCTCTCTTAAGAATTCACAGCCATAATTTTCTAAATGACGAATTAAGTTTATGCGTTTCATGCAGCCCAGAAAGTAACAGACTCTCGAATCACTTCTTGTCCTTGCAGTTGCTCTTCAGCTAATATACGATTAGCTTCTAAAACTAGCTCAATTGCTTCTTCTAAATTGCTTCTAGTTTCTTCTAGAGTCTCTCCTTGAGTATTAGCTCCTGGCAATTCTTCGACAAAACCAATATAGCCTTCGGGAACTTTCTGGAATATTTTTGTTAGTTTTAGTTGCATGATTTACCTCAGAATTTTAAATTATATCACCCACCATCATTAAAGTTAGCGGTGCGTTACGGCTGCTGAAGTGAAGCTAACGATATAATCGGATACAGCCCAAGCTGCATAATTAAGAGCCTGACGAATATCTTCCTCCTCCAACTCTGGATAAGCCTCTAAGATTTCCTGAATAGATAACTGACTAGCCAACAGTTTCAGAACAAATCCTACAGTGATACGCATTCCTCGAATCATTGGCTGTCCAAGACATATTTGTGGATTAACAGTAATACGGTCTAGCTCTCTAATCACCGTGGAACTCCTGAGATAAACTCCTCCTGTATTGTTACATACAGCAATGAATGTTGGACAAGTTTCTGCGCTGCTGCGTGTGAATTAAGCGGCGACGAGAGTAAATATACAGCATTTATCCACCAACTAACACCAATCACGGGTTGAGGTTTCGTTGAGGACATCGAGAGGGAAAAGCCTTTTTGGATATTCTGAGCGTTAGCGGTGGTTTTAGAATACACCATCTCTAGGAGCCTATCTTGCTATAATGTAAACTGTCAGGAGTCATTTTGGAAACCATCATGGAAATAAAAAACATTAAACAAAAAGCCAGAAATTTAATCGATAAATTGCCGGATAATTCTACATGGGATGATTTGATGTATGAGATTTATATGAGACAGGCAATTGAAGCGGGGTTAGCCGATAGTGAGGCGGGAAAGGTTATTTCTGTGGCAGAAGTACGCACTAAGTTCAAGCTAGAGCCATGAAAGTTTTCTGGACAGAAACCGCAGTTAATCATTTATCATCCATCTACAACTACATATCACAAAACTCCCCTCAATATGCTCAAAGACTGGTTGAAAGATTGACCAGACGCTCAGAACAGATCGCTAATTTTCCCTTTTCGGGTCGAATTGTTCCAGAGTTTGAAACTGAGCAGATCCGAGAAGTTATCGAGGGTTCTTATCGCATAATTTATTATATCAAGCCTGAGCAAATCGATGTTATTGCGGTACTTCATGCGGCGCAAAACATTGAAAATCCACAAGACTAACGATAATGCAAGACCATTGGGGAAGTAAATTACTGGCAGCAGTGAAGATTACCAAAAAGCGCAAGAAAGAACCACAAAGGCACAAAGAACACGAAGAACACAAAGATTTTCCCACTCATAACTTTTTAGTAGGAAGCATACTACAAAAAAATCAGGGCGATGGTTGACCCCTCGGTGACAGGTATCGAAAACCAAGAACCCTCATGGCTTCGTCCGAAATTACCTGTTCGTAAATGTTGACAAAATCCTGTAATCATCTGTGCTAAACTCTCTTCAGTCTTGATGCGAGAGAAGAGACCCCCAACCTCCGCAAAACAACCCCACCAATCCCCATCCCTTCTCATATCCACCACTGACACTATCAAGGGAGTACATAAGTATTGGAAATATTGAATCTGGCTGTGTTGTAGCATGATATGCTACTTCTTCAAGCTTCAACCATCTACCTCCTTCTCTCCAGCCAACGCAATCGCCAAAACGCTCCCCCACTCCCCAATTGTATTCGTTCCTCCCCCCTAAGTCACGGTAAATTTTTACCTGTCCTTTAATGCCAAATTTCCCTTTGCTGTGTTGCATCCAGAGACGGTCAATTTCATCTATTACCTCTACGGATACTTCTCTAAACAGATCATAGAAGTCATGATAATTTTCTATAACCATCCACTGGTACATAATAAAAGCGGTTTCGTAGTCGGATTTTTTCCAATCCTGTTGCTGTAGGTACTCCTCTAACTTTTGATAGATTTGTTCTTGGTTTTCTATGAGATATTCTCTCTGTTTTCTTAGTTCTTTTTCGTAGGCACTATTCGCTTCTGGGTTATATTGTACCGAGATCATCTTATCGAATTGTTCCCTAAATCTTTCAGGGTTTTCTTTATCCGCAAAGGCGAGGTGGAAAATCTCTGCCCATCTTTCTGCATTTTTGTTCTCTTTATTACCCCATAGTTCGGTTAAAGCCTTGGCTGCTGTTGCCGCTAAAGCAGAAAGCTTACTTGCATCTTTGGGAAGCTCGATATGGGGGTTAATATGTTTGATGTGAGAGGCGCGGTAGAGGGTTTCTCTGTCGTCATTGCAGATTACCTCGATCAAGCCTTTATCCTGTGCTTGTTGTAATTTTTTCTGATAGTTGGGAACAGATTGACAAACCGCTTCTAAAGCAACCAAAGGGACAGGAATTTCATAGATTAGGCAATTACTGACCACTTTTTCAAGAGCTTCATCCGTCAAAAGTTGAGGTTTTTCTTCTAACCGCCAGACTATCTTATCGCGCCAAGTAACATCGGATTCATTCTCAAATGACCGCAACTTTGTATCTATATTCCCTGCACTTAAAACCTCATTATTGAGCCATTCCAAGAGACGGGGGTTGCCATCAGCAAGGTTTAAAGCTCTTTCTATATAGTTTTTATCAATCTTACCCGAACTAAAATGCTCTAACCGCCGCAGTTTCTTTTCTAAATCGGACTCTTTGTATTTGAAAGAGGGCAAAGACTTCAGATGATAAAATTTCTCTAATAGAGGGGAATTGAAGGTATAGCGCGAGGTAATAATCAGGCGATGATAGTAATTAGTTTCCTGTATCGCCCAAACGAGAGCTTGTAATAGAGGAGCTACCCCTGCTTTAAGGATATAGTCATCGCTGGATGAAGGGCATTCTAAGTTCCACTCGAAATCATCGAGGATGAGCAAAAAAGGCTGGTTTAACTGACCAAAAACATCCCTTAAGCGATAGTCTAGCTCCTCATTAGAATCCAGAAGGATTTGACGTTGTGAACGATCTAATTTTTTAGCTAGGGTATTAACCAAGCTAGTTTGATCAATTTGTTGATGCCAGACAAGCTTAGTATAGTCAGGAAGGCGATCGCACAACCGAGCGGCGAGGGTACTTTTCCCGTTACCACCAAAACCTTGCAGGAAAACCCCAGCTTTACGAATTGCTTTAGAATTATCAAAGGGTTTTTTCAGCACTTGCAAGCAATCCTGAAGATCGCGGCGGCGACCGATAAAAGTTTCCCGTGTGGCTACCCGCAAATATTTCGTTTCTGGGTCCACAAATTGGTCAACAACGGATACGGGAGGTAAAGGTTTTTTCTGTCCTCTCCTTACCAAAGCTTCTGGGATACTTCCCCTCACATAGAGGCGTAAACAATGCCAATCCCTCGCCTGATTTCCTAATAATTTCTGATAGGCAAAAGCTAACGACTCGCTCAAAGTAAAGCCTTGAGAAAGCTTTTCGTAGAGGATGGCCGCCGTGTCAGCAGCTTCGTTATCCCTGACGGGTTGACCCCACCCCAAAACAGTTTTAGCCCCATTTTTTAATAACTTCTCGGCCATCGAAAGGATCTCATCACCATCGGAGTAGCCTGTCCGACACCCTGATAAAAACAAAAGCTTAGGTAAATTAAACTGTAATTCTCTGGCAATATCTTCGGCGCTGGTATCTTGCCTATCTCCGTATTCCGTCTCGGTAATAAAATAGGGTTTCCGCTCCTTGATGGTAGCGTGTCCGCTCAAGTGGATAACATCGAAATATCCCCTATCTTTACTGGCCATCAATTCGCCTAATTCTTTAATACATCCGCTCTCTTCAACGGTTAAAGATAGGGGTTTCCCTCTAGTTGCTTTGAGGATCTTCCCCTCTTCTGCCTCAAAGTCTAGTATAGGCTCGACACCCTTAGCAGAACTTGCCATGAAAACCACATTTAAGGCTCGATCCTGCGGGTTGTTGTCAACAGTTAACAGCCTTTCATTACCCGTTTTCATCCACCGCATGGGAACAATAGCGGGAAGCTTAGACACCAGAAAACCCTGACCATCGTGTAATAATTCCCAGGGTAGATGGACTAATCCGTTGCTGGTGCTGATAGCCAGAACTATTTTCTCTCCCCGGTGGCTATCTAATTCGCTCTGGAGGATGCGCTCCGTACCATCTAACCATCGGTACAAACCTTGTCCTGTTGTGGCGTGATCTTCCGGTAAACGGGTATAGTAATCGGTGACAGCCTGTTCACTTAGGTTGTCTATTTCATTCAGGAATCTTGTGTAGGTACGGGTTTGGTTAGGGTTATCCCAGAAAAATCGGAACTCAACGCTATTGCTACCCCTCTCCTGAAGATCAATATGCAGTATCTTCATTTTTCTTGTTCCAAGAGTTTTTGTAGTTGCTCTAGGGTAGCATCTTTGAGCAGCAGGCGATCGCCGTTTTTGCTGACAATCAACACCCGTTCGATCTTCGGGGTTTCAGGAGAGTCAATTTTTCGCTTTAATTGGTAAAATTTCTCAGCGATGGCGATTGTTCCGCTAATAATGCCGATGATGGTGGCGATGGTAGCAAGGGTTCCCTCTCTCTCCACTTCAGAGATAACTTCGTAGCTGCCTTGCACCCCTTCCATCTCTAGGATATCCTGAGCAACTTTGATAGCATCGGCTCCTTGAATTTCTATCTGCATCAGTTTTGTTCCTCCTGTAAGTACCCAAGCAAAATGATGCTAAATCCGTTTATTAAAAACTGATTATCTATTCCCCCTTTTGCCTGTCCTGATATGTAGCCTATACTCAACGAATTTAGTATGACTAGCTTTGTTGGGGAAAAAATCTCAATTACTATCAATGGTTAACCTAAGAAAATATTTCAGTCTCTCCGTCGGGAAATAACCTATTAGAGACTGAAAAATCTTAGTCATTCCATTCCCCTTTGGGGGGTACGGGAGGATTGCGTCGAAGATTGCGGGTTAAGTCCTCATCCGGTTCCCTTTCGCCTCTTAGCCACTGTTTAATCGCTGTTTCGATAATGCGACTAGGATCGTTAGTCAGGTGTTTAATCTGTTCTAAAACTTCCGAGTCAATGTGAATAGCGATTTCAACTTTCTCGGCCGTGCGCTGAGTCGGTGTAGCATTTTCGTTCATAAGCTCTATTAATGATTGCTATCTATCATTCTACCCGTCAGTCGAGGATTCTCATCCAAGAGTTTATCTATGGTAATCCGATTTGGACAAATCTTACATCTTCTCCCTAGCCATTGCCCTTTCCCTGATTTTGTCACCAGACTAAAGCCGAGCATAGTTTCCTGTGGATGCCGAGAGGGGAATCCAAGGCCGAAACCATGACTATACTTGCAGTTTAGCTTTTTTTATCTTTACCGAAAAATTGGGTTTAAAGCCTCGCCCTTTTAGGACGGCTTTGTGTTAAACTGATTGGTAAGCGGAAAATCAGATGTGTAGTCGTGACACGCGAACTGACCGTTGGACAAAAGCTAGTGTCACCAACCCATTTCGGGTTGCCCCAATACCTCACTGCTCTAATCAAAAAAAGTACGGCATAGGTGGGAGATAAAAAAAATTAAATAGGGTAGGGCATACCCGAATTTACGCTTGGGGAGTAGTCCCTAAGAGTGCTTGCCTTGTAGGTGTAGTCGGACTAGACATGAAGCTGTAAGACCAAAATTAGCTTTGCTAGTAGAGGCAGGATTCAGC
>NZ_JADBTZ010000288.1:0-10437 GCF_020245885.1 Microcystis sp. M165S2
AGGGTTCTACCCTTCCTGGTGTCTTTAACGTGATGGCACCACTCCGATTCCATCCCGAACTCGGTTGTGAAACTTCACCGTGGCCAAGATACTTGTCGGGTTGCCGACCGGGACAATAGCTCGATGCCAGGATTATTCTTTACACAAAACAATTCCCTTCTCATGCAATTGGGGAGGGTTTTGCCTTTGCTGTACTTTTTTTATTGGTTTAGCACTGCGTGGCTCATCCTGCTGGACTACTGACGAAGAGTAGCTCTACTACAAAATTAATGTATATTAGTGTTTATGTTTTATGGAGCTAATTTTTATTGTCTCCCTTCAGTAGTTCTCTATAAGCAAGTTTACATTCTTCTAGTCTCTTCTGAAACAGAAAAATTGCCTTTTTCAAACCGTAAATTTTTACAGTTTTCCGAAAATACTCCGAGCATGATTCACATCTATAAAGTACGCTGTAAGCACAGGAAAATCCTTTACGAGGCGAAAGATATTTTTGATAGAATCGGATACAGTGAATAACAGCAAAATCGAGAATAAACCGTAAACCGATTTTCTCTAAACAATCGACTAATGGAATAACAAATATTAACAATTTGGAAATCGATATTTTCCGTTTTGTTCTTGTGTGCATAGAGAAACATCTATAAATCAACTTTCTAAGTATTTGATAAGCATAGCAAGGATATGACGAACTGGTTTTGCAAATTTTGGTGAATCTTTAAGCCAGCGAGCTAAAGGTGGCGATAATTTGTAGTATACTGAAATGAGTAAATTTCCTAATCGATACGTTCTAAGTTTTTTGTCTCGAAAGTGTCTTAATTTGATAACTTGAGGTGCTTCGTAACTGCCATAGACAGCAGTAGCTATAAAGCAGTGATCGCAGTGGTCACAATGATTTAAGTGGTCACAATCTTCAATATCTCCGTTAGACTTGTCCAAACTGATTGGGTGAGGTTCTGGTAATCCTCCACTTATATTATGATTAATAGAACTCTCTAACAATTGCTCTTGGTGGTGGGTTGGAAAAGAACTGCTACCGCGACTACTGCTAACAGGGAGAAATGGCTCTCTAGTGTTAGGTAAAGAGTCTATAGATTTGTGCAATATGACTGAACTAGCTATATGCTCTTTAGGAATTGAACTTTTAGGATAGTGCTGTTCTGAGTTATCCTCTGTTCGCAAACTAGGATTACTTGATGAAGAAGGAGTCAAATCAGGAACATATAAATTATTATTATGGGTTAACTCTTGAATAATCTTTTCTATATCTACTTTTGCAGACGCATAACCAACGCCGAATCCAACACCAGCCCCAACAAAAATATACCAGCCTAAGTTGTGCCTTAATTGTTTATATTTTTTGTCAGAAGATAAAAGCCTATTGAATTCATCAATGCTTAATTGATTAAGCTTTTCCAGTAGAGAAGTTAATTGTTCAGGAGATATGGGTAAGTTACCGTTATTCGCATATTCGGTGATAATGTGAAGAGTAATAGATTTTTTTATTTTATCATCCGCATCGAGAGGAAGTAGAGAGGCAAAATTTTCTACAAATTTTTCAACCATCTCATCATTAACATTAATAATTTGTTGATTGATTACTTGGTTAATTTGATGATAGACAATTTGCCCCTGCTGATCAAAATTTGACATAGTTTTTTAGTTCCTTTGAATCAGTATTTACAAGGCTGTGTATTTGTAAACGACTGCAAGAATATACCAGTCAATATCGGCTAAAACAGTTTTTGGACTAATTCAATAGCTTTAACAATTCCAGCAATGATTCCACCAGCTTCGGCGACTCCCTTCATAAAGCCTTTAGCCGTGCTTAGATAACCTGCAATTACATCCTTATTAGGTTGAGGTTTTTTTGCCTGATCGACAGCTTTCTGGATTTGCTCTTGAACCTCTGTAACAATTTCGGCATTGATGACTTTAGATTCTCCAGCGTTGCTTACTTCAGACTTCAGTTTCTCTAGCTCAATAATCAAATCGGCTTGATTTTGAGCTTCACCAAAGCTATAATTATTATTTGTTTGGTTTGTAACTGTCTGATGACGCATATCGAATACTGACATAATTTGGCTCCTTTGATATGATTTTCCGTTGTTAGTGTGATCTAGTGTTCTTCAAATGGGAATGAAGATATTAAAAACAACAATCCTATGGGCATTGTAATCCAACCTAGTAAAATCAAATTAGGCGATGTTACAAAAATTAAATATCCCACAGCAATCCCAAAAGCAAAACTGCTAACAGTAAAAATAATAGAAATAAATAAATTTCTACCGTTCCGTCTTATCTTTCTAATTACTAAAGCTAAAGATAAAATAGGAAGCCAGAAAATATCTCCTAGTAGAGAGCCAGCCGATGAAAATGAAATAGAACCCGTACCACCAATATGTTCATGCTCGCCCCTAAAAAGTATATAAATTCTATAGATAATATATATTATGTAAGTAGTAAATATTAAGCCAATAAAAGGAATTCTAAGTTTTTTTCTAAGTTTTGTTATACCTTTGTCAGAAAAACGAGAAAAAAGTGGAGATATTAATATAGAAAGTATGAGCCATACTACAATAATTAGTTTCAAAAATAAAAGAATATTTGAATTAACAAAGGGAACTATGAGAGGTATATAGCAAGCAAAAGAAAATCCCATTAAAAATAAACCTAATAAGTTTGCTTTTTTAAAGAAATTGACTAAAAAACCAAGCCATATCGTACTAATATTTTCAATAATCGTACTAATATTTTCAATAAAAATGGTTTCATTAAAATTAGTATCAGCATTAATATTCCAATTTTCATTATTTGTTCCTATTAATTTAGCACTAGAAAAGTCCGTACCGTTGGCGTTGGCATTAGCAAAGTTAGAATTTCGCAAAGTCGCTTTGTAGAATGTGGCATTATTGAGGTCAGAACTAGAGAAATCGCAATTGATCAGCGTGGCTTCGATAAACTGAGTACGGGATAGGTTTGCTTTGTTCAAAAATGTTCCAGTTTTTAGTTGAAAGTTTCCAATTAACATCCATAAAAAAAATAAACAAAATGGCGCAAGAATTAAGTGTACACCAAGAATAAATCCAGAGCAAGAGGACATCAACAAGGTGTCATTAACAAACTCTTTGTTTAAGCTTTCAGAAAGTGAACGTAAAAATGTTATCAAAGAATGACTTACAAATAGACCTATAAGCAAACCTAGAATCATAATAAGTATACTTAAAATATAAAAATCATAAGAAAATGTCAATACTTTCGACACCAAAAATCCCTGAACGACACCTATCAAGACAGCCATAATGAAAATAATTTCTTGAGTGCGGCTTCGTCCTGCCTTTGCACCCGAAAAATCGGCTCCTTCAAGGTTGGCATTGGTGAAGTCACAACCGCGAATATCGGCATTGCGAAAGTTTGCCCCTGCTAGGTTTTGATTATCTTTAAATGAGCGATTCCTTAGATCCTGATTGGAGAAGTCAAGCGGTTCGCTATTAGGTACAGTATCTGTTTCTCCATCCTGCACATTGATGGGATCTTGATTAGAGGAGTCAAGCAATGACGTAATAAGCTCTCGACTCAAAATGGCATCATTGAAATTGGTATCCGCATCAATACTCCAATTTTGAATATTGATATTTTTGAACTTTGCTCTCGAAAAATCCGTTCCGTGAGCTTTAGCATTAGCGAGGTTAACATTTTGTAGTTTTGCGCGGTGGAATGTAGCATTGGTGAGGTCAGAATTAGAAAAGTCACAATTACTTAGTATGGATTGACTAAACTGAGCATCTAACAAGTTTGTTTTACTAAAAGATGTCCCCAATATCTTCTGAAGTTCTTTAAATCCCATCCACAATACTGCAAAAAAGAAACATGATACTAAACCCAGAAGTAAAGTGATAACTGCAAGAAGATTTCCAACAATAAGATTGCCTTTTGTAAATTCATTAAACGTATTTATAGCAACAAAATTAAATCCGTCTATAGCCACAAACATAACCGCAGAAAAAAGTATTGCTGAGGAAGTCTCTGGAACTGTTGTAGATATAAACAAAAACGTAAAAGCTATCCCTAACGACAATCCCAACAAACCCACAACCGCAACTGCCAAATGAATTATCGATGCACTAGAACACTCAAAGGCAATTTTTGCTGCAAACGCTCCCTGAATCATAACTACTAAAGCAACTGCGATTAAAAGAATTTTTTGACGGTGGCTTCGTCCTGATTTTACACCCGAAAAATCGGCTCCTTCAAGGTTGGCATTGGTGAAGTCACAACCTCGTATATCGGCATTGCGAAAGTTTGCCCCTGCTAGGTTTTGATTATCTTTAAATGAGCGATTCCTTAGATCCTGATTGGAAAAGTCAAGCAGTTCGGTATTAGGTACAGTATCTGTTTCTCCATCCTGCACATTGATGGGATCTTGATTAGAGGAGTCAAGCAATGACGTAATAAGCTCTCGACTCAAAATGGCATCATTGAAATTGGTATTCGCATCAATACTCCAATTTTGAATATTGATATTTTTGAACTTTGCTCTCGAAAAATCCGTTCCGTGAGCTTTAGCATTAGCGATGTTAACATTTTGTAGTTTTGCGCGGTGGAATGTAGCATTGGTGAGGTCAGAATTAGAAAAGTCACAATTACTTAGTATGGATTGACTAAACTGAGCATCTAACAAGTTTGTTTTACTAAAGGATGTCCCCAATATCTTCTGAAATTCTAAAATTATTCCATAGAATATGATTAAATATAGCACCAACGCAAGAAATAATGCTATAACAGCAATAAAAATTCCCCAAAGAAAGCTTCCTTTTGTAAATTCACTAAACGTAGCTATTGCCGCAAATGCGAACCCATCCATAGCCACAAACATAACCGGAGAAAAAAGTAATACCGATAGCACATTATCAAATATTGGTGCTAACGAGAATACAAACCAAAATGTAAAAGTAATTCCCAATGAAAATATAAAAGAACCCACAACTGCACCTGCAAACTCAATTAAAGAAGCATCTACAAACTTAAACGCTACCGCACTAGCAAACACTCCCTGAATCAGAATCCCAAAGACAACTGCCATTAAAATAATTTCTTGAGTGCGGCTTCGTCCCGCCTTCACACCTGAAAAATCGGCTCCTTCAAGGTTGGCATTGGTGAAGTCACAACCTCGTATATCGGCATTGCGAAAGTTTGCCCCTACTAAGTTTTGATCATCTTTAAATGAGTAATTCCGTAGATCTTGATTGGAGAAATCGAGCCACCCAGTCTTTGCTTTTCTACTCCAAATAACATCATCGAATTTTGTATTATCATTGATTCTCCAATTCTGAATGTACGCTCCTTTAAGGATTGCGCCTGAAAAATCTGTACCGTAGGCACTAGCGTTAGTTAAGTCAGAATTTCGCAAGTTTGCTTTGTAAAATTTAGCGTTACTGAGATCAGAATTGGAAAAGTTACAACCAGTTAACGTGGATTGAATAAACTGAGCGTAGGAAAGATTTGCCTTGGTGAACGATGTTCCTGTTGCTCGTTGAAATGTACGAACTGCCAATACAATTCCAAACCATGTTAGCCAACCGCAAAATATGGCTAGACTAAAGTAAAAAATTACTCCCAAAATATTCCCTTTTATAAATTCTCCAAATCCCATTTTTCCTGAAATTACACCTACTCCTACAAATGTAGCCAATATGAATTGACCCATCGGCAAATCTTTATGGTGTGTTTTTGTAATCAGGCGAAATAATAAATACAAAAAACACAATAAAACCCCACTTCCAAACGCAACACATCCTGCAAATAAACCGTTAAATGCGGTTACATTCGCAAAAATTTTTTCAAATATAAATGTAGCCAAAACCCCAAAGGCGAACATAGCGACTGCAATAGAAACAAGTGTTTCTATAATCACACACGAAATCAGAATAACCTGTTGCCTGAGACTTTTACCTGCCCTTACACCTGAAAAATCGGCTCCTTCAAGGTTGGCATTGGTGAAATCACAACCGCGAATATCGGCATTACGAAAGTTTGCTCCTGCAAGGTTTTCTCCTGCAAACGAGCGGTTGCTTAGACTTTGATTGGAGAAATTAGTCATAATCGTCGAAATAATGACTGGTGTGGTACAAAACAACGCTAGTGTTTATCAACTATAGCAAATAATGGGTTATTTAGGACGCTTTCAATTTTCAAACTCTTATCTGAACAGGGTTTCAGCGATGGATTGTCCTAAGCACCTTGGTCTTTGCTATATTTCACGGCACAGGGATCTTCATGGCAATGTTGATCCTCTGCTAAGTAGGTTTCCCCCCCTTGCCCCAATTTATGCAGAGGCTTGTACCTTTGACCGATAGTTTCCATCACACATTCTCAAAAAATCTCGAAAATTTGGTTCTTCGGTTTGTCTTATGCAACGGACAGGATTATAAGAGATGAAACCCTTATAGAGAAAAACATTTGGCGATTTTTGTCAATTGTTTTTGATCTAGGGCGAACTAATCAATTAAATCTCTTGCCAGATAAGGATTTAGTCGATTTATGCCCCCCTATCGAACCATAACAAGTAACGAAGATACTTTTTTCTTTCATTTCTTGGCAGGACTTATTTACGTCTCAAATTGAATTGCTATATATCATAACTACTCTAGAAGATCCAAGTTTTTCAACAATTCCTATTTTTTCATCTAAGCTATGGTCTGAATTAACACAAAAGGTTGCACGATTAGTGTATTAAAAAGGTTATTGGGATGGGAATTCCAATCGCTTAATTGCTCCTGTGTCGGTTTTTCTAGCAGTTTTTCCCCGATCCAATTCTGCACTTCAGCAACCCGATCACCGGCGATCGCTTCTGCTACTTCGATTAAATTGAGGGAATCCGAAACCACGATCAGCGCATCCCTTTGAGCATGGGGGATTAAGTCACTCCACTCCACTTCGGCTAATTCCTCTAATAACTGCTCGTGAATATTACCCATACTGTCAATCCTGGCGAAAAAGCTCGCTCAATAACGAATTATCCCCTTCTTCTAGCATACAGGCAAAGGGACGACCGATTTCCCCATTTATAGTAATGTTAAGCTAAAATATAACGAACGTTCGATATTAAATTTATGCCTAAGATAGTAGACGTAGAACAATACCGAAAAGAACTCCTCTTAAAAAGTGCCGAACTCTTTGCCGAGAAAGGCTATGCTGACATGACGACGAGAGAATTAGCGCAAGGATTGGGAGTGTCCACGGGAACGCTATACCACTACTTTCCCAGTAAAGCGGCACTTTTCGAGCAGTTAGTCGAGGAGATGTGCCAGCAGGATGTTTTATTAGCTAAAGCCGAGATTGATCGAGGAAAAACCCTGATAGAAAAGCTAAAAATTCTCGGAAAATTTATGATTAATCGCGAGGATTCCTGCATCAAACAATTATTCTTATGGATTGATTATTCTCAATACCAAGGACGAGAAGAACTGCGTCGTAGTCAATTTTTTGAGCGCATTGATCGCCGCTATCATCAGGCAGTAATCGAGATTTTAGGTATTACCGATCCGAGTGTAGCTTGGTTAGTTGTCAGCGTTATTAATGGACTGATATTAGAGCGCCTGTGGTGCAATGAACAGATTGCGATCGATGAACAAATGGAATTATTAGGTAAAATTCTTACTACTTATTTACAGAAAAACTGTTAACCCCCAACAATCGCTTATTAACTGCAAAATTACTAACAGAAATTCTATGAACGGTAAAACTTTTGTGAAACCCAATCAGAAGTTAATTATCGGGTTAATAGTATTAGGCACAGGATTATTAGGAATAACCACCTTTTATAGCCTTTCCCAAGTCGCCCCCAAACCCGAAACCAAAACCCCTGTAGTTGCGTCGTCCGCACCGCAAAAAATCACCGCTTTAGGCAGAATTGAATCAAGGACAGAAATTATCAGCATATCTGCCCCAATGTTGCTTGATTCCGATCGAGTCATGCAATTATTAGTCGATGAAGGAGATAGCGTCAAAACGGGACAAATAATCGCCATTCTCGAAAGTCAGGAAAGATTAGAGGATAACCTGCGACAGGCACAAGAACAGGTGAAAGTAGCCGCAGCCAAACTAGAACAGGTGAAAGCTGGGGCAAAAGTCGGCGAAATCGATGCTAACACCGCTAACGTGCGGAAAATCGAGGCACAATGGTTAGGAGATCAAGCAAACCAACGGACAACTATCCAAAGATTAACAGCGCAATTAGACGGGGATAGGGCTGCCCAAAAAGCGACAATTGGCAAATTAGAAGCAGAATATCGCAATGCCAAAGCTGAATTCGATCGCTACGAAAAACTCTATCAAGAAGGGGCAATTTCCGCCTCTAGTTTTGATAGTAAAAGACTGAATTTAGAAACCAGTAATCAACAACTCACAGAAGCAAAAGTTACCCTAGAGAGGATTGAACGCACCGGCAAACAAGAGATACAAGAAGCCAAGACTACCCTAGCCCGGATTGAATCCACCGGTCAACAGCAGATCAAAGAGGCCAAATCCACTTTAAATCAAGTCTCAGAAGTGCGGGGAGTCGATGTGCGGGCAGCCCAAGCGGAGGTAAATGCTGCCCTAGTTGCCGTTAAAAAAGCCCAAACCGAGTTAAATCAGGCCTATATTCGATCGCCAATTACCGGCAAAGTGATTAAAGTCAATACCCGGATCGGGGAACAAATCAGCGCTCAAGGAATTGTTGACCTCGCTGAAACCGAGCGCATGGAAGTAATTGCCGAAATCTATCAAAGCGATATCGGGAAAATTCGCGAGGGACAAACTGCCACGATTACCGGATCGGCGTTTACGGGCGAAGTTAGCGGAAAAGTGCGCTTAATTGCCTTAAAAGTTGACCAACAAAATATCTTCAGCAATCAACCAGGAGAAAACTTCGATCGCAAAGTTATCTCTGTCCGTATTGCCTTAGATCGCGAAAACAGTCAAAAAGTGGCAGGTTTAACCAATTCCCAAGTAACTGTAACTATCAATGAGTAGGTTTTCCATGAAACTAACCCATCTATTCAAAAAAACGCCCCTATCTTGGTTACAGGTGACGCGAGAGAAAACCCGTTTGATCGTGGCTATTGCCGGGATTGCTTTTGCAGACTTCTTAATTTTCACGCAGTTGGGGTTTCGGGATGCCTTATTTGATGCTTCCGTTAAACCCCATTATGTCCTCGATGCGGATTTAGTCCTGATTAATCCCCAATTTGATACCCTCTTTGCTGTGAAAAGTTTCTCTCGCGATCGCTTGTACCAAGCTAAAAGAGTCGAGGGCATTCAATCTATAGCCCCAGTTTATATTGCTTCTGCCCAGTGGCGCAATCCCGAAACTGCCCTAGAAAGAACTACTTTAGTCTTTGGTTTTGATCCCAGTCAACGGGTTTTTACTCTCCCGGAAGTTAATCAAAAATCCAGTGATCTGAAGATGTTAAATCGCGTCTTGTACGATCAAGCAGGAAGACCAGAATTCGGTCCAATTGCCGATTTACTCCAGAAAAACCCCGATTTGACAGTTCAGTTAAATAGAAAAGAGGTACAGGTAGCGGGAATTTTTATCCTTGGTGCCTCCTTTGCTGCCGATGGTAACGTCATTAGCAGTGATTCTACCTTTTTAAGGCTCTTTCCCGAACGCCAACCCCACGAAATCGATATAGGACTGGTGAAACTGCAACCGGGGGCAAATATAGAGGCAGTAAAAGCCAATTTACAGGCACTTCTACCTAAAAATGAAGTAATAGTCCTTACTTTAAAAGAATTTGCTGAAAGGGAAAAAACCTATTGGGCAAATGGTACAGCCATTGGTTTTATCTTTGGTTTAGGTACAGTAGTCGGTTTTATCGTCGGTATCGTCATTGTCTATCAGATTCTCTATTCCGATGTCACCGATCACTTACCCGAATACGCTACCCTAAAAGCTATGGGTTACGGTGATTGGTATTTAGTCGGGGTTTTGATGCAAGAGGCTTTATTACTAGCGGTTTTGGGATATATACCGGGGTTTATCGTTTCTCTTGGTGTTTATCATCTCGCTTCCTCCGCTACACTTTTACCGATAGTGATGACTACCCCTAGGGCGATCGAAGTTTTAATCCTAACAATTATTATGTGTATTGCCTCTGGAATTGTCGCTATGGGCAAATTAAGGACAGCAGATCCAGCCGATATTTTCTAAGCTATCAAGGGTGAAACAATGCTGATTTTTCAAAAAGAGCGAGAATTAGGGAATTTTAGCCCTAATGAAACCGTAATTGCCATTAAAGGCTTAAATCACTATTTTGGGCTCTTCGTTACTCTTTATGCTAAATCAACAGACAAGATGCCAAGATAACATACTTCTAACCCAAAAATTCCGAAAGTTTCTAAAGCCATAGCCTCTTCGTTTTATTAGTTTAAGTTTATTGTTGATTCCCTCGACCA
>NZ_JADBTZ010000289.1:0-14080 GCF_020245885.1 Microcystis sp. M165S2
CTCTTTCTTGCTTTTCGTACCATGCTTGTGTTCTGAGATGGAGAGCTTTATTGTAAACTAATCTTACACAGCCCAAAGTGCGCCGCAATAGCGACTCTTGTTCTGGTGTGGGGTAAAATCGGTAAGAATAGGCTTTTTCCATGTCTTACATTCTGGCATATATTTGGTAAATGCGCTAGTATTTAACGGTAAAGCCGTCGTAGAACGACGGGGTTTTAACCCAAATTTTCGATAAGTGATTGAATACATGGATAATTTTAACCCCAAATTAACGGCTCTGGCTCTTGTCTTGAATGTTGAGGAAAATCTCGAAGATATTTTTCGGAAAATAGCTAGTATGAGCGCTCATCAATTGCAAGCGCGGCACTGTTCAATTATGTTAAGCTCTCCACAGGAATTAAAAGGGGAAATTACCGATTATCTAGAAGTTTTTGCCCATTATGATGATCTATCACCTTTGGCTGATCAAGAAATAATTAAACTCGATCAAGTTATTGCCGACAGTGTAGCGGCCACAGGGAAACCTTTACTAATTAAGGATATCACTCGATCGCCATTTTCCACTGCAGCCCCTTATCCCAAAAGATCAAATAATAATAGTTTTATCTCCGTACCGATTATCCTAAACGAGCAGGTAATCGGAGTAATTAATCTCAGTTTTCCCCTAGACAAAAAACATTTTGAACCATTAGATTTAGAAATCTTGCAGTTATTCGCTCAACAGGCTGCCCAATCCCTGCAAATTTTTCATTTGCAAGGGATATTAAAATCTCGTTTTGTGGCTATGGCAGTGACTAGAGAAATAGCAGAAATTCAGTCCGAACATTTGATCGCTGTCCCTCCTTATCCCCCGAAATTAGCCAAAATTGTCGCTAAGGCTTTTTTTAAAGAATTAACTCAGGCTGGTTTTGGAACCCATCAAGTTATTGAGATTGCTAATGAGGTTTTGAATTTACTACAAAAGACCCTTAATAAACATAGAAATCGTCTGGAAGGAAAAGATTGAGTCCTAGTCAAGGGTTAAAATCGACTAACTTGCCACTCCGGTGCAGTCCTAAGAAGTAATTGAGATAGTTAACAGCTTAATTGTCCGTTGTTTACTGATTACCGCTGCCGTCCTGCCGTCCTAATTCATAGACACCACAGGCAACACAGGCGAGAATACCGACACTAATCGGCCAACTTTTTCCTAAACTAATCTCGATTAACCAATCGGAGAAACCGCCGACAATGAGAAAGGGAATAATACTAAAGATAGAGGCATAAAAAGCATTTTGGGATTCTCTGGCGACGCGAGTTTTTTCAAACTCCTCTAGGGAAGTATAGAGGAAACGCTCGGCAAAATTAAACCAGCCATAGAAAATTTCTATAAACCAATTTCGCACCCCAGCTAACCCCAGATACAATGCTAAAGACCAGAGACAGCTACCGGCAATAAAGGCCGGGGAAATATTGATAGTGAAGGGCAGAAAGTCGATTACCATAAATGAGAGCCACAGAAGTGGTAAATTTGAGCGAGCGGCTTGATCGATCTTAACAAGTCTTGACCCTTGCACCAAAAAGTTGACATCCTCACCGCCGGGGCCGGACGGTGATTTCCAAACCTGACGATTTGGGTTTCTGTTTGGGGTTCCTTGCCGGGTTTCGCAGCTGCCTTGACAGATTTACCCCCCTCTGGTCAACAGGTCGCCACCAAGACTGGGAAAATGGGGAAATGGCGAAATTCAACTCAAACCCCTTAGCTGATTTCTCTGTGTTCTGACATGGAGAGCTTTATTGTCAACTAATCTTACACCGCCCAAGGTGCGCCGCAATAGCGACTCTTGTTCTGGTGTTGGGTAAAATCGGTAGCGATAGGCTTTCCCCATACCTGACGTTCTGGCATATATCTTGTAAATGCGCTAGTATTTAACAGTAAATCCAACCTAGAACGGCGGGGTTTCAGACCCAATTTTTTTGATGAAAAGTTTTTTTAAGAAACCTTATCGGTTAGGAATTTTGATGCTTGTATCGACAAGTTTAATGGCCTGTAGTGCCTTAAACTATAGCTCTTTTGCGGAACTCGGATCATCTTTCTCTCCCTCTCCTTCTCCCTCTCCCTCTCCTTTAGATGCGGCAACTTTACTTGTTTTAGAGAATAAAATCTATCAACAGGTCAATCGCTATCGTCAATCTCGTAATTTATCTCCCCTACTGTTAAATCGAGCAATTTCGCAACAGGCAAGATTACATAGCCAACGTATGGCCGCGGGTTTAGTTCCTTTTAGTCATCAAGATTTTGACAAAAGAGCGCAAACTATTGGTGTTTCGGTTCCCTATCAAGCGGTGGGGGAAAATGTGGCAGTTAATCAAGGTTATGATGACCCGGTAATGATTGCTGTGGATGGCTGGATTAAAAGTCAAGGTCATCGGGAAAATATGGAGGGAGATTTTGATAGTACCGGGATTGGAGTAGCGACGGATAATCAAGGGAAGTTATACTTTACTCAAATATTTTTAAAACGTCAATCCGCTCCCGTTTCTACTAATCCTCTTAGCTACGATCCTATCCAGAATCAATCTTTTTTAATCACCCTCGAAGAAAACACTAATTATCAAGTTAATCGCTACCGAATTTCTCAAAATTTACCGCCCCTACGTCTCGATGCTCGTATTAGTCATGAAGCTCGCTTATTTAGTCAAAAAATGGCCCATAAACAGGCTCCTTTTAGTCATGATGGTTTTGAGGGAAGAGTCAAGGCAGTACAAAGGAAGATTCCTTTAGAAAAAATGGGCGAAAATTTGGCTTTTATGAAGGGATATCCTGACCCCGTTAGCGTTGCCGTCAAGGGTTGGATTAATAGCCCCGGCCATCAAAAAAATATGGTTGGTGATTATAATCTCACCGGTATCGGTATCGCTAAAAATAATGTTGGCGAATATTATTTTACACAACTTTTTGTTAAAAAGCGTTGACAAAATCCCCCCAATGATATTTAAATTTAATTACCAGTTTTTAACATCAGTTATCAGTTATCAGTGATCAGTTATCAGTTATCAGATTTGAGTTATCAGATTTGAGTTATCAGTGGACAGTCTTAAGTAAGGAGTATTAAATGGCATTAACAGTGCTGTCTTTTTACTGTTTACTGATTACTGTTTACTGTTTACTGATTACTGTTTACTGTTTACTGTTTACTGATCACTGAAAAAAGCTCTCCTAACCCCTAACTATATGAACTTAGATAATTTTCAAGTGTGCGATCGAGATTTAAGCGATGACCTATTATCCCGTTATTTAGGGGTTAATTCGATCGCTGTAGATACAGAAACTATGGGATTAATTCCAGGGCGCGATCGACTGTGTTTAATTCAACTCTGTGATCCCAGTGGTTTTGTCACCGCTATTCGGGTTTTTAGGGGGCAAACAGAGGCTCCTAATCTGAAAAAGGTCATGGAGGATGAGCAGATAGAAAAAGTCTTTCATTTCGCCCGTTTTGATGTGGCTCAATTGTCCCAAACTTTTGCCATTGCCACTCAACCGATTTTCTGTACCAAAATCGCCAGTAAACTGGCTCGGACTTATACCAGCAGTCACGGTTTAAAAAGCCTCGTGCAGGAATTGGAAGGGATAGAATTAGACAAAACCGCTCAGAGTTCTGATTGGGGAAATGCCGCTAATCTTACCCCAAAACAACTGAGTTATGCTGCTAACGATGTGCGCTATTTATTGTCAGTGCGAGATAAATTAATTGTGATGCTGCAAAGAGAAGAAAGATGGGAATTAGCCCAAAAATGCTTTAGTTGTATCCCCATCTTCACCGCTTTAGATTTACAGCAATACAAAGATATATTTGAGCATTAGTCGGCAAAAGTTACAGCCTATATTTTGCCAATAATACCAAATCGGTTTTTAATAGTATGATTGACTCCCAATCGAACCTTAAAAACCCAGTTATGGATTATTTCTCCCCACTCCCCACTTCCCCACTTCCCCATTTCCCCCCGCAACGCGCACGAAGTGGTCTCCCCACTCCCCTCACTGGTTACCGACAACTGAAAATGCTCTCTACTGCCAAAAGCTGCCAAGATCACAAAAAAGACCGCTATGATCGAAAATAGAAATCATCGTCATTGGTAGAGAATAGGTAAAAAATCTATGACATCTTATGCGGCCTCCTCTGCACGAGCCGAAATGAGCGAACTTCGGCGCCTAAAAACCCTACTACCGCCAGAATTACAAAGTTGGGTAACGGTAGAAGGTTCCACAGAGGTTAACCCCCCCCTGATCCGTTGTGAAGAAATTGGCAGAGATGAGGTAGAAATTCAGATAGATTTAGCCAAATGGGAAAATTTAGCCATTGATCAGCGTAATCTGCTCTTTTGGCATGAAGTCGCCAGGATTCAAAATGATAGTATTCCCCGGGAAGGCTGGGAAATGGCCGCCCTCGCTATTGGCTTAGGTGGTGCGGTGGGGGAATTATGGGTACAGGATGGTTTATTATTGCTTTTGGCCATGGGATTATGTGGGATTTCCGGTTATCGTCTCTGGCGCAAAAATAATGGCGATAAAATTCTCAAAGAAGCGATCGAAGCCGATGAAAAAGCGATCGCCCTGGCCACCCGTTTCGGTTATTCTCTCCCCAACGCCTACAAGAGCCTAGGCAGTGCCTTTAAAACCCTAATTGAACAAACCCCTAACCGTCGTCTGCGTAAGCGTTATGAGACCCGTTTAGATGCCCTGAGAAAGGGTGCAGCCAAAGCGAAGGCCCAAACCCAAGGCCGTCCGCCCCTAGGTGAGATTCGTTAGCCGATAATTACAGGTAATCTCTGACATTACCCATTGGTATTTGCGGAAAAGTGTAGTAAACATTTAAGTAGGTCATCAGGCCTTGTTCATCTATCAAACCACCTCTTTGTGTCGATGACTTCCCAAATTCCTGAAACACGTTTTCTGATCATTCCGATGGAGTATCCGGTTTTGCGGATGCCGGATCGCTTGACTGTCTTGGAAGCAGTACAGTTCAAGGATCTGTTTCACCATCTCATCGCCCAAACACCCACTCCCGAAAAAGTCATTCTGGATCTGAATGCCACTCAATTTATGGATAGTAGTGGTGTCGGTGCTTTAGTCCATAATCTCAAAGCGGCCAGGGCAGAAAATATCGAGTTAGTGCTGGCTAACGTCCATCCCCCAGTGATGGGGGTTTTATCGATTACGGGACTAGATCAATTATTCACTTTCCAAACCTCCCCCCTAGCAGCCCAAGAAAAGAGCTTTACTGCCAATGAAAACCATCTACCGGAAACCCATCCCTCGATTCGCAGTTGGTTAAAGCGCGGTCTTGACATTGTTGGTGGGATCGTGGGTTTATTAATCACGGGGGTTATTTTTATCCCCATTGCCATCGCTATTAAGTTAGACAGTCCGGGTCCAATTTTTTTTAGTCAAACCCGCTGCGGTTGGTTGGGAAAGGAATTTAAAATTCTTAAGTTTCGTTCCATGTGTGTGGATGCAGAAGCACTCAAGGATAAAATCCCCAATCAAGCGGAGGGAGCTTTTTTTAAAAATAAAAATGATCCGCGGATTACCCGGGTAGGAAAATTTTTACGTCGCACCAGTTTAGACGAATTGCCCCAGTTTTGGAATGTGATCACCGGTGAAATGAGTCTTGTTGGCACTCGTCCTCCCACCCCCGATGAGGTGGAACGCTACGATGTTCCCCAATGGCAACGTTTAGATGTAAAACCCGGTATGACCGGGGAATGGCAGGTGAATGGTCGCTCTCAGGTGCGTAATTTTGAAGAGGTAATTCAACTAGATTTGCGCTATCAAGAAAATTGGAGTTTAGGCTACGATCTACAACTGATTTTTAAAACAATTTTGATTCTCTTTCAAAAAAACAGTGGTGCCTTCTGAAGTCTTAAATTCCCCTTCTTTCCCCCTCCAATTCCATCTACAAGTCCAGACGGAATTGGCAGCTTTAATCCCAGTCCTACAATGGTTTGAATCTCACGGCCGCTCTTTTCTACCCGACTCGGTGCTTTGGCAGTGTAAGGTGGCTTTAGCAGAAGGATTTACTAATACTGTCCGTTACGCTCACCAACATTTACCACCGACCACACCGATCGATCTAGAATTAACTTTACAGTCCCATTCTCTAGAAATAAAAATATGGGATCACGGTCAACCTTTTGATCTGCAAGCAAAACTTGATTCTCTACAGCAACATCCCGTCGCACCTTTGGAAATGGAAGGCGATCGAGGATTAATTTTTATGCGTTCTTTTACTGATACTTTACAATATATCCGCACTGCCAGAGGGAGAAATTGTTTAATTCTCCAGAAAAGTTTTTAAGCTAATTTATCCCTTGCTAGAAACTCTGTCCATGGCACAGGTTTCCAGACGAGAAAAAAGAATTATGCCACCCCCCACACCCCACACAAGGGTGGGGAGATGTCCCCAGGGTGCTTTGAGAGAGAAAGTAATTTGATCGTAGTATAACCACTTGTTATTAACTCGCCAACCGACTTTTGTTCCAAAAGCGTTCCATTTTTGTTGATCATAATTGCCGCTTCCTCCCAAACTTTCATAGATTCTTTTCTGAACAGATATACCGAATTTTCCCTGACTATATTTTAACCAGAGTTGATTGATAGTGGCTAAATCTTCACGGGGAAAGTTATCTATGTCTTCTATCTTCAGATATTTTTCTTTAGTTCGATCGGCAACTTTTAAGAATAGATTAGCCGTTTCTTGATCTGCCTCTTGCCATTTTTCTTGCGCTAAGAAATCCCGTAGGTTAGTGTAATCAATTTCCTTGGCACTTTTGAGGTTAATTTCCTCCCTGGTGGCGGCTGGAAAAACTGGCAAAACCGTTTCTTGAATTGTATTCTGTGATCGGGGTTTTGGCGGAATCACGACGGCTAATTTTACTGCTAACTCTTGCAGGACTTCCCCGGCTGATTGATAACGTTTTTTGGTGCCAAATTCAATTAATTTATCTAAAATTTTACCTAATTCAACACTAACAGGATTATTAATCAGGTGCTGTATCCATACCCATTCATGTTCACTCACATCGAATAATTCAAAGGGAGATATTCCCGTTAATAAATAGATACAAGTGACTCCCAAACTATATAAATCACTGCTATTAATCGCTTTGCCATTGCTTTGTTCTGGGGCGATATATCCCGCCGAACCGATCACTGTTCCTGTCAGGGAAAGATTAGCAACATTCATAAATTTAGAGGCACCGAAATCAACTAAAATTATTTTATTATCGCTGCGTCTCCTAATTATATTAGCTGGTTTAATATCCCGATGAATGACTCTTTTAGCATGGATAAAATCAAGAATTGGCAAAATTTCTAATAAAAGATGTTTGATCTTTTCCTCATTGAAAACTCCCTCGCTTTGTAATTCTTGTTCTAGATTTTCTCCCTCAATATATTCTTGAACAAGATATTGTCGCCCATCATTGCTGGTAAAATAGGCATAGAGGGAGGGAATTTGTGGGTGTTGACCGAGATTATCTAAACTAATCGCTTCTTCTTTAAATAATTCCGCCGCTTTCTTGAGAGCATTACTGCCTTGAGCGCTAGGAAAAAATTGTTTAATCACACAATAAGGTTTAGAAGGTTTATCCTCATCAATTGCTTGAAAAGTTTTACCGAAACCTCCTTGACCAATTAATTTTATAGCACGATAACGATCTTTTAGTAATAATTGAAAGCAACATTTTTGACAGAATTTATCTGTAGGATCATTGTTATATAGACAATCGGGATTAAGACATAAACTCATGGCTTGTTTAAACAGGGATAGGTAAAATGTTTCAGTGAGCAGTAAACAGTAAACAGGTATAAAGATAAAGATAACTAACTAATTAACTTAAAACTTACATCTGATAACTTAAAACTTACATCTGATAACTGATAACTGATAACTGATAACTGATAACTGATAACTGATAACTGATAACTGATAACTGATAACTGATAACTGATAACTGATAACTGATAGCTAAATCGAGGTTTCTTCCTCTAGCCAAATTTCTGGCTGTTGATTTAATAAAAGCTGGGCTGCCTCTAACATATCATCGACAATATCGCGCAAATCTGTCTTATTATCGATATAAGCTTTTAACGCTTCCATAGGATCTAATTGATTACCCACCCCTAATTCCGGTAAACGGGGACGGGTTAATTGACTAATTAACTCAGCCCGAATACTATAACTATGGGCAGTTTTTAATGCTTCGTCAAGCTGATTGGTGTTGATTAGTTCTAATTGTTCACTGCGAATTTTATAAACTAAGCGGATAACTGCTTCCTGAATATCGTGTTTTTTGAGAGCTTTCAGCAATTCTTTTTGGGGGTTTTCTGCCTCGGAAACATCCACTTCGATGGAACGGAAAGGACGCACGGGTAAAGGACAAAATTCCCATTTAACCTCTCCTTTAGCCACTTCTATTAAAACATAGCCCTTATCTTCTTTTTCCTCGCTAAAATCCACTCGATCGATGCTCCCGGGATAGATAATGGGCGGATCATTGCTAGGATTAAGATTTTGGTGTTTGTGAACATGGCCGAGGGCAACGTACTCGAATTCTGGACGATTTAGCAGCGATAAAGGTACGGTAAAACCTTTACCAACCGCTAAAAATCTTTCTGCTCCTAAACTAGCTCGATCGGCCATTAAATGGGCTAATAAAACTGTTGGTAAACTTGTATCTAATTGGCGAATTTCTCCTTCTAAAACTGGTTCCAAACGGTTAATTAACAATTCATTTACCCCACTCAAGGATAAACCCTCGGTTTCGGGACGGGTTAAGAGAGTGGCGCGGGTTAACCAAGGTAAAGTAATTACTTGGATATCGCCGTTGCGGGTGGTGATGCGATGGGTGGTCAGGCGATCGCCAACAATAAACCCCGGCACCGCTAGGGTACGATAGATGGAGAGACTGACACCGCCATTACCCTGAGAATGTTGATCGTGATTACCCACTAATAACACCGTCGGGATATCAGCATCGGCAAGACGACGGAATTGACTGGCAAAAGCTTCGTGTACAAAAGGAGGAGGAGTGGCATCGGGAAAGGCATCTCCCCCAAAAAGCACTAGATCCACAGGGGAGGCAATAGCCCGATCGATACAGAGGCTCAAACTGCCCATAAAATCCTCTAAACGCGTGTTTAATCCCGTTTTTGGGTTTAAACGCCCATGGGAAAAACCACTCCCCATGTGAATATCCGATAAGTGCAGTATTTTAATCATGGTAAAGAAAAAACAGGCGCAATTAAGTACACCTGTTCAGGATTATTTTCCTAATTTTTTATCGCCATCTTGACGACGGCGATCCCGCCATTCTGTAGTCGTCAGGTAGAGAATGCCACCACTAACGACAACGAGGAGAATTAAGGCGACTAGAAAGAGAGTGTTAAGAATCAGGGATGTTTCCATGGTATCTATAGATTACCTAGAAACCGTTACGACCCCAAACCACCATGGCGATCGACCAAGTGAAAAGGGCGAGAATGCTAACCCAACCAAGTGTCAAAATATCCATAATTGCCTTTGTTAAACGAAATACTTAGGAGTTGACACTCTCCGCCCTAAAAGTGCGGAGATTCTTGGGCTGAATCTTGCCGCTACTAGCAGAGCTAATTTTGGTCTTACAGTTTCATGTCTAGTCCGACTACACCTACAAGGTAAGCACTCTTAAAGACTACTCCCCAAGCGTAAATTTCTGTGTGTCCCACAGTATTTAATTGTTTTTCGCTCTTACCATGTGGACTTACGATGAAAGCTTTTGTACCAGTGATGGTTAGAGATTTAGGGATTACGGAGTGTCGCTTGTTTCCTGCGTTCCCAAAGTCAACGACTCAATTTAATGCTAACATAAAGTCGCCCTAAAGGGCGAGGTTTTCAACCCAAATTTTCGATAATACTTCATCAGTGACTCCGTTTTAGAGAGGCGATCGTGCAAATTACGCTCAAGGAAAGAATCGAATCCATACAGGTGGGGAGTATCTCGGCGCTGGCTTTCCTGGTTCCCTATCTGCTATTTTTAATTGTCGATCGAGTATTTTTAGGGGAATCGCTCACAGTAATTGGCACTTTTGTCAAGATATCCGGGGCGATAATTAGCGGATTTCTCTTTGGTGTCACCTATCGTTATGTCGTCCGTAACGATGATAATCCCCATCTCAAAGATGGTACAGTGGCAGCTTTTGCCCTAGTCCGCGGCCTAGTTCCCCTACAATTATCCACAGACTTGATCGCCGACAGTGGGCGCTTAAGTCTCTTTCTGGGAGAGAGCTTTATCTGTTTTTTATCCTCTCGTCTGCTGTTAGAGTTGACTAAGCTGCGCCAATAACCGACTCAGTTATCAGTTATCAGTTATCAGTTATCAGTCATCAGGTGCGAGTTTTCAGTGAATAGTATTAAGGGACAAGCTCGGAGCTGCTTTTTTACTGTTTACTGATCACTGTTTACTGTTTACTGATCACTGATCACTGAAACATCACCCCACACCCTATGGCTATTTGTATTCCCGTTAATTTACCCGATCGCTCCTATGATATTCTGATCGAGAAGGGCAGTTTAGCCAATCTCGGTGCAGAAATGAGCCAGTTAAGCTTAGGTAAAAAGGTTTTATTGGTTTCTAATCCCGAAATTTTTGAGTACTACGGGCAAATAGCGGTTAATTCCCTAGAAAAAGGGGGATTTACCGTTTCTACTCATCTGATCCCCGCCGGCGAAAATTATAAAACCCTCGATTCGATCGCCCAAGTTTATGATAGCGCCCTCGCTCACCGGTTGGAACGTTCCTCGACTATGGTTGCCCTCGGTGGTGGTGTGATCGGGGATATGACGGGATTTGCGGCAGCCACATGGTTACGGGGTGTTAATTTTGTCCAAGTTCCCACCACCCTCTTAGCGATGGTAGATGCTTCCATCGGGGGTAAAACTGGTGTCAATCATCCCCAGGGCAAAAATCTGATCGGGGCGTTTTATCAACCGAAATTAGTTCTGATCGATCCTAACGTGCTTAAAAGCCTACCCGTGCGAGAATTTCGGGCAGGAATGGCAGAAGTGATTAAATATGGTGTAATTTGGGATGCCGAGTTATTTAAACAGTTAGAAGACTCGGACAATTTAGCTAGTTTTTCTCAGATCGATGGCCAGCTATTGCAAACAATTATTACAAAGTCTTGCCAAGCTAAAGCAGATGTGGTAAGTAAAGACGAAAAAGAAGCGGGTTTGCGGGCGATCTTAAACTATGGTCACACGATCGCCCACGGCATTGAAAGTTTAACCGGATATACTAAGATTAACCACGGGGAAGCGGTGGCGATGGGGATGGTGGCAGCAGGAGCGATCGCTGTTAAACTGGGAATGTGGACGGAAGCGGAAAATCAACGACAAACGGCGTTAATTGCCAAAGCTGGCTTAGAAACACAAATTCCGGCCTTAAACCCCGACCAGATGATCGAGACGCTTACTGCCGATAAAAAGGTGAAAGATGGCAAGGTTAGATTTATTTTACCAACGGCGATCGGCCAAGTCACCATTAGCGATCGAGTTACTCCCTCCATGGTAAGAGAAGTGTTAACCCCAACCGAATCCGGGCAATAGACGTTTTTTCAATTAGGGAATGCTTCCGATATGACGACTGACTCAATACAAGTTACTGCTGAAGAAATTGCTCAGTTTCGGACTGAATTAGCGGATAATCCAAGGGCGATTGCTGCTTTGGATGCAATTGAGGATTGCGAAGGTTATCTTGAGGATGCTGTACCGTTACTGCTGATAGAAGCTGGTACAGAACCCGATAGATCGATCGGTGATTTGTTGGAAAAATGCCGCCAATTTATCTGTCAAGAGGAAGTTAGAGAAGCCTTAGAATCGGGTATGATTGCACCTGCTATAGAACCGATTTCTATGGGTGCTGGTATTCCTCCCGGTGTGGCAACAGCGATCGGTATTTGCGCCTTTAAATTGGGGATGAAAAGAGTTTGTGCTGATTGTGCTGACTAAATCCCTGTAGCTGTAAAACCGGCCCAGTAGTAGGGATTGGCAAAGGGATAGGGTTGGCGTTCTCTAATTCTTTCCAATGATTTTTGATATATTTTGCGCTGTCCTGGTCGCAGTTGGACAAGATGTTTGTCTATTTGCGGCTGATATTGTTGTAGAAATTCGTCTAACTTGTCAATGGTTAAATCCTGCAACCAATATTGAGCTTGTTTTAAGGCAACTGCTACAGAAATATTGAGATTAGCATTGAATAAAATCTCATAAAATTTAATCATCAAAAATGAGGTTGATAAATCATTAACTGTCCATAAACTACTGACAACGCTGGGACTTCCTGCAAACAGAAAACCACTGGGTAAACCGATATATTCATCGCTGATAGAGTTTAAATCAATTAATCCAGTTTCGCAAGCAGAAAGCACAACCAGACGAGATTTTTTGAAGTTTAATTCAAAGATTTCACCTAAAGTTAAGAGTTCTTTATTAGCTAATAATAAAGCAGAATCAAGGGAATTACCAGGGTTAAAGCCTCCATGACAGGAGAAGTGATGGCAGTGGCTATCTGAAGCTTTTAGATGAGAGGTAACGGCGTTTTTGGTGGCGTTATCTTTGGCGATAATTTGGCTTTGATTAAATAGGGTTGAAATAATATTAACTTCTAAATCGGTGAAAGTTAAGTCTTTAGTTGGGTTTTGGATAGCGAAAAGTTTATTAAAGTCGGAATTGTTGAAACTTTGGGCAATTTGCAATAGTTGGCAACTAGGGGCGTATTGTACCCCTTTGGGGAATAAATCGTGTAATTCTGATCCCCCCCTGCTCCCCTTAAAAAGGGGGGAGTTATTGACGGGTAAGGCGTGTAAAGGTAAGATATGTAGGAAGCGATGGGGGATAATAATTAAGCGTTGACAAGTGTTAGGAATGAGTGCCAGAATATCATTAAGGTGTAGGGTGTCGGCGAAGGTTTGCAGGAGGTTGGGAAGTTGATTTATCCATTCTTCCTTACCTGTTTCGGAGTAGTAAAGCTGTAGATAATTATCGCTTGCGTCAATAAATGACTGTAAATCTGCTTCTGAGGATTCCCAATATTTAATATCCCCATCAGAAGACACAATAAAGGCTAATATTTTCTCACTCGTAATATACCATTGCAGCAGACAAGTTTCGGCATCGGTTAATGCCTGAATATCCTTAAAAGTGATAGGTTGAACTATTTGAGTCTGCTTGAAGTTAGGATCAATAGAGATGATTTTTTCATCGATAAAATCTTCCCAAGCTTGCCGATATTCTTTAAGATGGCTATCATCAGAAATGTAGGGCGTTAAGTTGTCATTACTGCTGATATTCTGGTTAATACTTCGACTTTGTAGGCGAATTTGTTCATTAACCCACCTTTGGCGTAATTCATCGAGTTTGTCAATTATTTCTTGACTAACCCCTTGCGGTTTGACGTTTTTCTGCGTCATCAATTCCACAAGATTTCGCGTTTTACTGCGTTCAATGTATTCTAATGCTTTCTCAGGCTGATTGAGGTTAAGATGCGCTTGCACAATGCGATGGAAGACACTAATAGCATTAGAGAGGGTTTCTTGGCGACTTTGGGGGTTAAGTGCCTCTAGTCGGGCATTTTCGACGGCTTCAATGGCGATATGATAGGCTTCTGTGGCGGGTTGCCATTGTTTTTCGTTGTAGTGTAAAATGGCTAAATTGTTGGCAGTTAGCAAACATTTGAGAGGATCAGCTTCTTTAGTCCAGATTTTTAAGGCATTGTGATAAGATGCGATCGCTTGTTCGAGATTCTCTGCTTTATCCCCTCTGATTCTTTCTGAGTAAGCAATAGCCAGACTATTCTGTGTAGCAGCCCAATCTTGGGGAAAAGCCTCAAAAGTCCTCACTTTCAAAGCTTCCGTGCAACCGGCGATCGCTTGTTCGAGATTCTCAGCTTTATCCCCTCTGATTCTTTCTGAGTAAGCAATAGCCAGACTATTCTGTGTAGCAGCCCAATCTTGGGGAAAAGCGTCAAAAGTATAAACTTTCAAAGCTTCCGTGCAACCGGC
>NZ_JADBTZ010000029.1:0-15439 GCF_020245885.1 Microcystis sp. M165S2
GTGGTCAATTACCTAATTTTCAGGGAAAAAGTCCCTGAATTTTCCCCCCAATCACTCCAAGGGTCGGCACTTTTTGAGGTCAAAAAAGTCTAAAAACCTTGTTGGATAAGGTTTTTAGATTTATTCAGCAAACCCTAATTAACTTAAAACTTACATCTGATCACTGATAACTGATCACTGATCACTGATAACTGATCACTGATCACTGATCACTGATCACTGATTTACTCTCCCGCATGATAGGAACTGCGGACTAGGGGGCCGGATCTAACCTGGGAAAAACCCATTTTTTGGGCAATTTCTCCCAACTCGCTAAATTCTGCGGGAGTCCAATATTTCTGTACGAGCAAATGTTCCAGAGAAGGACGCATATATTGACCAATAGTAACTCGATCGCAGTCGATCGCCCGTAAATCTGCCAAAGTCTCGATAATTTCCTCTTTTGTCTCACCGTGACCGACCATTAAGCCGGATTTCGTCGGAATTGACCGATCGATTTCCTTAACATAACGCAAAACCGCCAAAGAGCGATCGTATTTAGCCCCGCGTCTAACTGGCCCTTGCAAACGGCGCACCGTCTCGATATTGTGATTGTAACAGGCAGGTTTTGCCCCCACCACCGTCGCCACCCGTTCCTGTTGACTTCCCTTACCTCCAGCAAAATCCGGGGTTAACACCTCAATTAAAGTGTGGGGATTGAGTTCGCGAATGGCTGTCATCGTCCGCACAAACCAACTGGCTCCGCCGTCTTGCATATCATCTCTGGCTACAGAAGTCAAGACAACGTAACTTAAATTTAACAATTGCACCGCTTCCGCCACTTTTTGCGGTTCCTCGACATCGAGAGGCATGGGTGCATGACCCTTATCCACTTGACAAAAAGCACAAGACCGGGTACAGGTGGGACCCATCAACAAAAAAGTCGCCGTACCTTGGGCATAACATTCGCCGCGATTGGGACAGCGACCCTCCTCGCAGATAGTATGAATGTTCCTTTGTTTGATAATGCGCTGAACCGTGGAAATTTCGCTAGATTTGCCGATTGAACGCCGTAACCAAGCGGGTAAAGACGTAATTTCCTCGCGCCACTGTGGGGGTATATTGGACATGAGAAGTTAAGTAAGGTGTTGGGGATTGCAGTGATCGGTAATTAGTAGAACTCTTGCAAATTAATTATATGTTATAAAGAGAGGCTAACTAATTTTGGCGTTGCATAATATGAATGGAGGAAATCAAAATGCAATGCCCTGAATGTGAATCTACCCATATCCGTAAAAATGGCATCAATAAACAAGGTAAACAAAATCATATTTGCGTCACCTGTAGTCGTCAATTTATTGATAGCTATGAAAAACAGAAAGGCTATGACGAAGAAACGAAGCGAGAATGCCTAACTGCCTATGTTAACGGGATGGGATTTCGAGGTATAGAACGGTTGGCGTTGCTGATTGGAGATATGAATCTTTATTTTGTGATATTTTTAAAACCTATATCCAAACTAACGTTTAGATAAGATGCAAAGTTGGCATTCATACCTTGATTCAGCAACGCCGAATATTTTTACCTTTAAGGGATTGTTCAATGCGTTCAACCAATTGCTTAATACCGACACCAGTTGTATTCGCTATCAACCAAAATCGTCAACAATCCCGCCAGGCATGGTTACGAGAAAGTAACAACCGCAACGGGGTTGAGCATATTTGCGGGAAGATGCTCTCGATGGGGAGAATGATGGTGATGGTCCTGTCCATGATCATCTTCCGCTTGCCGATAGGCGTTGTCGAGGACCAAAGGCACACCATGGGGGGTATTGAGCACCGCCTGATGCCAGAGTTCCAGTCGTGAGTGGTAGGCCTCCCAATCCGTTAAGCCCCGCTCAACGCAAATGCGCTCTAGCGCACTGCACCAGTGGAAAAAATAGGTATCTCCCCGGTCGGGGTCGCCTTGGGCCTGGGCAGCTTTAATTTCTTGGCTAAAGATCTCTACCCATTCAGAACAAGAGAAAAAACCTTGTTTGAGCAGGAGATTACCAAGGGCGAAGGCTTCTGCTTCCCAGGAGTCGCGGAAAACAGGATCGCCATTGTCTTTAATTAATGGGGGAATAGGTTCTTGTTGTAGGGTTCGGAGATCCATGATTTTGATGACAAAATGAATAATCGTCAAGTTACCGGCGATGCTCGTCGAGTGTGATGTAAGGTTCGTAAACGTCGGCATAGATAGCAAGGCGGCGATCGCCAAAGTCTTCTCCCCAAATTTCAGCGTTTTCAAAGCGGACATTATAGACCGGCGCATAAAATTTTTGGAGCCCCCGGCTAGCAATTTCTGGATAAGGCGCGTAATAAACCCCCTGAAACTCAATCTGTCCTTGAGCATCACGTTTTTCTGCCGCCAAACCATAGTAGGCAACGACGGTGCCGACTTTGCCGCGAAAATAGGGATACTCGCGAGTGTGGCCGGCGGCCAATTGATTAATGCACCGCACCCGATCACCAACTTGAAATTTAGGATTGGCACCGATTTTATCTATAGAACCCACAACGGTGGGATCGTATCGATCAGATTGATATCGTCCCTGGGCATCGGGTCGTCCACATCCTGGTACCGATTGGGTAAAGGCAACTTGACGAATGGCTTCCGCCCGTTGTTGCGCCGCTCCTGTGGTGATTTGTCGCTCTTCTAGCTCTTTGAGGGAAACTCCAAGGCGATCGCCATACATCGTAATCAATGAACTTAGCGCTTCCACCCAGAGCGCATCATAGGAATTATTCATATAATCCCGAGGGTTCATCGTTTCCCGTCCCCAGCGAGCAGCATCTATCCCCCAAAACGGGATTGGTTGATTCGGTTTAATCCCTTTCTCAAACATTGTACTAAGCAGGGCAAACATTGACCCCAGTTCCCCTTCCCAATCCTCTAGCCAGGCCTGACTTTCTGGCTGATCCTTATGGGGAATTTTTCCATAACCAGCCCAACCCTGTAGAAAATGCGGTCCTTCCATAGCGATGATCTCTCCTGAAAAACTCATTCAATATTGAGGTGAACTCTTGAATTAGACGTAAAGAATCTCGGCTCCCAGCATGGCATTGCGGGTAACGCGCTTGCGTAATTCGTTTTCTGTCAACCCTATCCATTGTTTCGGCATTTCAGGAATGACAAAAAATCGTACCTCTGAATTGGAATCCCAGACTCGCAACTCGTCGAGCTTGTTGGCGTAGGCTTGGAACTGTGCCTGCCGCTCTGCGGTGCCTCGATTAGCATCCTCCGCAAATTCTGCCAGAATGCCAAACGGATCTGAGATGCTCCGCGCTCGATATTGCTGGGATTTGTACCACATGGGCTGAGTCCCTAACAGAGCTTGAGGATAGCAGGAACAGACCGTACAAGTGACAAGATTATGCACAAACAAGGTTTTGCCGTGATGGGTTTGCTCCCCGTTAGCCACAATGCGGATAAATTCTCCTTCCGGGCCAATGGTCAGGCCAAACGTAAGTTGGGGGAGGAGATAAGGCTTGCCGGTATCGGGGTTGACAGTATTAAAAAGAAAGTCTCGAATTAACAACGCCGCCTGAAAGGGTTTTTCTGGCGGTGGTGCTAACAATTGGGCTTTCCAGTCAGGATTTGTCCAAGCATGGGCTACCACGGCCGCCCCCAAATGGGGCCCCACAAATTTTTCGTAATAGTCCACAAAGCCTTGAATGGCTTGCTCTTGAATCAGTTTTTTCTCAATCAGTAATTGCTTCAAGGCCAGGACTCGTTCCTTAATAGGTGGTAAAACCGGTTCAAGTTTGCCATTGGTGGATTTGAGGGGTATATCCGACACGGGAGCACCACCATGGATCGCTCGTGAGTCGTCAGGAGTAACCCCCTCATGGACTGGGGATTTTCCACTAACGGGATCACCGATGGTTTCTTTGCCAACGATAGTGGTTGCACCAGCGCTAAGACTGGCTAATCCTGCATTTCTCAAAAAATTCCGGCGGGATTTGTTGGTTTTCTCCTGTGCCGACGCTTGGGAAGCATTGGCGTTTTGATTCGGATCTTTAGGTTCCATAGTTTAAATGTGTAAATAGGTTAGCATGGGATAAATTTATCTGGACACAGAGTGATTGGGTCCTAAATTACGAGATCATGAAGTTCTGAAACCCTCCTAGAAGATGAACTGGGTTTTTAACTGCCATACCCAAACGGCCGGGTTGCTCTTGTTGTTTTCTGGGTTGAGTATCACGAGAAAACCTGGCTGAATCGAGAGATTGTTGTTGATATTGTGTTTGTAGGCTGCCTCAATATGCCAAGCAGTATCGCTTTCAGGTTTTAAGTCACGGCTTCCTTGGTTGACAACGCGGTAGGGGTTTCCCACCATCAGGGTGCCTACATTACCTTCTTTGAATAAATCCGGTAGGGCAACACCAAAATTCCACTCGAACAAGGTCGCGCCGTCACCCTTATCAACGCCATATGCTGGGTTATCTTGCTCAGCATGGGCAAAAACCAAGCCCACATCCCCTGTAAAGGCTAATTTTGGCATCGGTCGCCAACCAAAGCCCCAACTCAAATGATCCGCTGAGGTGGCAATGGAGACGGGAGTGCCTTCAATCTGGGCAGGGTTACTGTTATTCGGGGGAATCAAACTTGTGCCAAAGGGTTGATCGGCATATAAACTGCCCGTCTGACCCGAAACAGCAACGCCTGGCCCGGCTGGGTTATAGGAACGCACATAGACCAGAGTCATTCCCAGGGTATCCGTCGGAAACAAACTCAACTGGGCGATCACCGCGTTGCCGCCATTAAAAAGGCCCGTTTGAGGATTCCCAGCATTAAAATCGCCGTAATAGCCAGCACCAAAGGAAACCTTATCGCTGAACTTATAGTTAGCGGCGACCCCTGGCCGCGCCAAGGTTTGATAATAGATAGGGTCGTAGCGGCCAAATCGGCTAATGGAAGCCGTGTAGGGGGCAAACACCATAAACGGTTGGGTCGCATAAAGAAGTTCGCCCGAAACTTCCCCGCCAACGGCATCAATAAAAACGGAAAGATTTTCAATCGGTTGAAATTTATAAATTAAATCCGCTAGGCCAATGGAATTGTTATAGGGAGGGGCGTCGTAGGACAAACGAGTCTGATAGGTTCCCGTCACGTTTTCCGTAAAGCCGAAGAGCGAGGAACTGAACGGCGTCACATTGCTCGTCCACAGATCCACCGATAGATTATCCGTGCCACTAAAACTGGTATTTAGGGATAACAAGGTAGAATACTGCACCACGGGTTGATCTTTGAGGGCGACTGCTGGACGCACCACATCGACACCATTGACCCTAGGAATATAGCTGGCGGCGGTTTTATCCCCAGCCGCACCAGCAAAATACATTGTTGTCACCACAAGTAATTTGGTGGTGGTAGAAAATTGATGGTCTTCTAAATACGCTACGCGGGTTTCCAGGTTATCAAGCCTCGTTCCCATTGCCGCCAATTCAGCGTTAAAGTCTTGGGCTAAGCGTTGGAGTTTTTCGATGTCTTCTTTTAAAACGGCGACGTTCTCCTGCAACAATCGCTCCATCGTGTTCAGACAGGCATTCAAGCCCGCTGCAAATTCATAACGGCTTAAGGGGCGATCACCTCTAAAGGTTTGATTGGGATAGCCAACAATACAGCCATATCTCTCGACTAGACTTTTTAGGGCTTCATAAGCCCAACTATCCAGTTGAACATCGCGTAACCCATTGACGTTGGTCACTTGCGCCATCGGAAGTGTACCCGACATTGCCGATAAGTCGCTGACACGAATCGCCTCTCCGTTTGGCAGTTGACCTGCCATGGGGGGTACAGGTTGCGCCCAAACAGATTGAACTATTTGGAAACCGACAATCGTCATGGCTAATGTTGTAGAAGAGCTATAACTTCGGAAAGTGCGAAACATGGAAATTAACTCCTTACCTAGTAATTAGTTATCAGTGGGGGTTTGGGGAGAAGGGAGAGGGACGACCGACTCCCCAAAACGAAAACTTCGCATCTCACCATTAAGATAACTGCTATAAGCTGAGAAAGCGAGTCAAGATCATTGTTAATCAAAAAGGAAATTTGGGTAATGGGACGACGGCAACGGGGAAAATTTTTAAATCTGGTCATTCAAGGATTGGCGGGTTGCCTCTTGGTTAGTATATTTGTTCTTAATTCCCTGCCATCCCTAGCCCAAAATTTTCTGGTTCCATTTGCATCTCCCACGGGGACAAGGATTTTTGTAGCCGGGGATATAGAATATGCTTCCGTGTATTTAGATGGATTTGCCTTATTTCAGATTGCCTCCCAAGATTTTACCGCTTCTAGGGTGGAAGCGGCCCAGGAAATCTCCCCAGTACAAAGACGGGCTAGGCGCATTGAAAGAGGCTTAAATAATATTATCAATGGGGGTTTCGATCCGACAACCTTGCAAGTAAGTCCGGCGACCCTCAATAATTTAACTGTGATTGTGGCCAGGGATAACCAGAATTTACCGCAACAGGTAATTCTGACAGTAACAGAAATTGATGCCCTGATCGATTCTTCTTCGGTTGCCGATTTAGCGGACAGATGGGTTAAAATCATCCAAACAGCTTTGCTCCAAGCTTGGCAAGAACGTCAGCCCGCCGCTCGCCGGCAACAGGTAATGACTGCCACTATAATTATTTTCGGGATGGTTTGCTTAAGCTGTTTATTAATTTGGTGGCAGAAACGTTTAAGAAATCGCTTCAATCTCCTCAAAAGACAAGCTAAAAGTCAATCTGATCGGAATTTACCCATAAATTCCCCCTCCACCAAAGATCGCTCCCAAGAACCGATTTTAGCCTCTGTGGAAGATTCCTCTAATTTCCGTCAACAGGCTGATATTCAGCGACAACTGACGTTAAATATTCTCTGGAAAAGACTGGCTCTTATTGGACTGATACTGCTTTGGTTTGGCGGAATAGCGGCGATTTTGTATGTATTTCCTGAAACTAGGCTAGAAGGACGCGGGATAATTCGTATTCCTTTACGGATTTTTATTATCTGGTTGCTGCTGACATCAGTGAGCAATATGATTAATCTCTACGTTAATTCTCGGCTACGGGAGTGGGTAGAGGAAGGAGCGGTTTTTTCCGAAAATTTGGAAAGGAGGATTCTGCGCGCTCCAACTTTATTAAAAGTTTGGCGAGAAATTATCACATTTATTGCTATTTTTCTGGGAATTTTGATTTTTTTTGCTTGGATGGGTCTTTCTTTCGCCTTTTTACTCACAGGAGCCGGTTTAGTGGGAGCATTGCTCACCTTTGCCTTTCAGGATCTTTTAAAAGATTGGATTAACGGTTTTCTGATTGTCTTTGAAGACCAATACACTGTTGGTGATATGATCCAGTTTCAGGAGTTTATTGGTTTGGTGGAAAATCTGAGTTTGCGAGCGACTCAATTGCGGGCTGCCGATGGACGTTTAATCACTATTGCCCATAACCAAATTATTAGCGCACACAACCTCAGTAAAGATTGGGCGCGGGTCAATTTTACCATCGAAGTCGCCTATGACACCGAGGCAGATCTGGCGATCGCTTTAATGGCAGCCATCGCTGAAAATATGGCTGTAGATCCACAATGGCAAGAAGATATCATCAATCCCGTGCAGGTTGCTGGTGTTAGTCGGGTTTCTCACACAGGAATGGAAATTATGCTCAGAATTGTCGTCAAAAGATTACGACAATGGGACATAGAAAGAGAGTATCGTCGTCGTCTAAAAATTGCTTTTGAGGAGAAGGGAATTCACATCGGTATCCCCCAACAAAGTTTCCTCGTAGCAAAAGATAAAGAACAATTCAAAGGACAGTTTTAAAGGGGAGCATTTTCTATCGGTATGGCTTCGGTCAGGCATGACCAAGTTGTGACGAGAGGCTTTGCTAAACGCATTACCGTATTTCTGTAGGCTTTATGTTGGGGTTGGGTGCGATCAACCAAACAAAGCAGGACTCCTGCATCACACAGGATCATAGCTCTAGTCCTTGTTGCCGATATTTTTCGAGCAGGAGTTGTTGGTAGTCGTTTATTGGTTCCGGTGAATTGACAGTTAAGCCATCTACGCCTTCAAACCATTGTAACCACATTTCTATCAGTTTTCCATCAGGCTGAGTGTCAAAGGTTTTGACTCGATATTTATGGTCGAGAAGATCAATAAAGTCGCTTACTTCCTGAACAAGGACTTCGGGGAGTTGCTGTAGCTTAGAAATTGCAGTTTCTCGAATTGTCACAATCATCACCTCTACCAAAATCTCTGGTTCGACCAACGCCAGAATATTATAATCCAGAGGTCGCAGCTGCCCAGTTTGACCAAAATTGCGAGGACTAGGTTAGGATAGCTATCCTAACCTAGAAAATTTTTAGGAAGCTAAGGCTACCTCGACTATTTGTTGTAGTTCCCCATTTTGATAGAGTTCGAGCATAATGTCGGAACCGCCAATAAACTCACCGTTGATATAGACTTGGGGAATAGTCGGCCAATCGGAATACTCCTTAACTCCTTGTCTTAACTCCTGATCTTCCAGAATATCGACAGTTTCGTAGGAAACCCCCAGAATATTGAGAATTTGTATGACGTTATTGGAGAAACCACACTGAGGCATTAATTTATTGCCCTTCATGAACACAAGAACTTTGTTATTCTGAACTAATTGATCGATTCTGTCCTTAGTTTCGGGTGTCATAGGTCTAGTAGCTAGAATTTGAGCAAGAATAGCCAATCCTGAGACATGGCATATCCTATCAGTTTAGCACAAGCCGTTGAGATAGCTTTAAAAAGGAAGATCTTCGTCCTCCTCCAAACTCTCTAAAATTTCGTTAACATCAGGTCTCCCGCGCACGATAGTCATATTTTCCAGAGACTTATTAACTTTAGTTTCTGCGGCCGAATTTTCTGGCAGTGAATAACCCATATTGACCACTTCACCATCAAAAGATTTCGCTAACTTTTGAGCGGCTGCCAAAATTTCACTAACATCGACATCTTGATCTAATGTCTCTAAAGATGAATCAAAATTTAAGATTTTTTGGGGCAGTTCTGTGCTAATAGTTTTGTCATTTTTCTCGATAATTCCTTCTTTGACCGGGGGAATATCCACCACGGTCATAACTTTATTTTCGGGAGTTATTGGTGGAGTTGGTGCGGTTTGCGGTGGTGGTGGCATCCTGGCCGCCGGGGATTGGGAAACTTCCGCAGCCATGGCATCAGTAGCGGAACCTACCTGTAAATGGACTTTAATCCGGCGCTGAAAAACAGCCTCGAAAGCTGACTCAATATTAGTCAATCGTAGCCGGGCCATTTTTAATAATTGTTCCGAAGATATGCTCAAATAAGCGCTCGATTCTGACCTACTAAAAAGACTACCGTGCTGACGTAGGAGAGTGCGAGTAGTGGGGGGTTCCATTACTTCTAAAACCTGCTGCCAAATTTGTTCGTGATTGTCATCACTGGTAACAGTTTTAACCTCAGTTTTCGGCACTTCGACCCTAGTTGTCGGGGTGATAACCGCCGGTTTTATCGGTTCATTAACCGGTGCCGGTGCTGTGATTACTTCAGTGGGCCTCTCGGTGCTGGTTTGGGGACGGGAAGGCGCTACCGTGGCAACTAGAGGAATCACCTGTGCTTGCGGTAACAGTCCTAATAGAGTGACTTCTAACCAGAGACGGGGTTGAGTGGTGTTTTTTAGTTGCGTTTCGCTGTCTTTAAGAAGTTGTTGACCGAGGAGAATTTCCTCTAAAGACCAATTACGCGCTTCCGTACACAATTCCTGCCAAGTGGGAGCAGTGACAGCGACCATTTCTGGACGATTAGGGGCAGTTTTGGCTAAAAGCAGGTTTAAATAGAATCCCGCTAGATTTTGCAAGACGATTAAAGGTTCCTTACCGCGATTCATCAGATGGCGACATTGTTCGATAACTTGATCGGGAATATTGCCATGAATGAGTTTAAGTAGGGTTAAGAGGTCTCTTTCGGGGACTGCACCGACTAAATCCCAGACTCGCTCGGCCGTAATCGTTCCTGCGAGTAAACTTAATTGATCGAGGAGACTTTCCGCATCGCGTAAACCACCGTTAGCGATCTGAGCCACAAGGGTTAATGCTTCTAGGTTAATATCGATCGCTTCTATTTGGGCGATTTTTTGCAGGTGTGTCACCATCGCATCGAGAGGAATACGGCGATAATCAAAGCGTTGACAACGGGAGATGATGGTAGGTAAGACACGCTGAGGATCGGTGGTAGCAAGCACAAAAATCACTCGATCCGGCGGTTCTTCCAGAGTTTTCAGCAAAGCATTAAAGGCCGCCGTACTGAGCATATGGCAGTTATGAACTAATAACCCATTGGCAACAAAATTATGATTGTCCTCCACTTCTAGGTCATAGACGCTTTCTGTGTCACCTTCTTGAATCCCTATCACTTCCTCGAAATTTGTAAGCCATTGAGGGGATTTTATGCTATTGGGCCTGTATTGCACCGCAGCCACATTCACAGGGGATAGGATCTGATCGCCGATTTTGAGATTTTTTGCTTGTATCCATGCTTTTTCTGTTCTAATCAAATGATTACCAGTGCAATTAATCGTCCGATTTCTGGTTTGAATGGTTAAAGTTGCTTTTACGCCTCGGTTTAGCCATCGCAGGACTTTTTTATATTCCCACTCTCCGCTGCTCTCGTTGTAACTGAGAACTCGTTTTCCGAGAATCTCAGGATGATTAATGGGGATTAATCCCGTTTCGGTGAAAACAAGGCTATCCCCAGTCAGGCATTCATCGATGACATAGACTTTATAACGACATTGGACGGGGGCAAATTGCGATCGCTCGATAATTTCCCGAATGTTATCCACACCGGTATTACTAGCGGCATCAATTTCGATCACGTCTAAAGCAGAACCATTGGCGATCGCTTGACAGACGGAACACTTACCGCAGGGAATCGGTGTCGGATGGTCACTAGACAGACAGTTGAGGGATTTGGCTAAAATTCGCGCCGAGGAGGTTTTCCCCGTGCCTCTGGGTCCAGTAAATAGGTATGCAGGGGCGATTCGCTCACTGATTAAGGCATTACTCAAGGTCGTGGCGATCACTGATTGTCCCACCAAATCGGCAAAGGTTTGGGGACGATACTTATGATGTAGAGGTTCGTAGGTCATGACTGGCTGAAAACTTTTTCCCCACCCTAGAGACTACTATTATCCTATCCCGATTCTTTTTCAACACGAGAACAAGTGTATGCTTTTTATCTAGCCAGTTGTAATGCGGGATTTGCATCTCGAAAATGGCAGTTTAGCTAAGGCTTGTAATAAATTGTATTAATAACTACAATTTTGCCGAGAAAATCTGCCGACTATCTTAGTATGCCCAAAGACAGCGCCACTAATCAGACCCACTGCTTATGACTGAATCTACAAAAACCCAATGTCCTTACTGTGGAGTAGGTTGTGGTTTGACAGTCACCCCCGGCGCGTCGGCCGGACAAGCATGGAAAGTCTTCGGGGACAAGTCCCACCCCTCCAGTCAAGGTATGATCTGTGTTAAAGGGGCCACCGTAGCGGAATCGATCGATAAAAATCGCCTCAAAACCCCGATGATCCGCGATTCTCTCCAAGATCAATTTCGTCCTTGCACTTGGGAAGAGGCCCTCGATCGCATCGTTAACCAGATGCAAACTCTAATCGCTCAGGGGGAAAAGGAAAGTATCTGTCTATACGGTTCGGGACAATTTCACACCGAAGATTACTACATCGCCCAAAAACTGGTCAAGGGCTGTCTGGGAGTCAATAACTTTGATGCTAATTCCCGTCTCTGTATGTCTTCGGCCGTGGCCGCTTACCTTGACAGTTTCGGTTCCGACGGTCCCCCCTGCTGTTACGATGACCTAGAATTAACCGATTGTGCCTTTCTGGTGGGGACAAATACGGCCGAATGTCACCCCATCATCTTTAACCGTCTGCACAAGTATCTCAAACGCAACAAAGAAGCGAAATTAATCGTCGTCGATCCCCGCAGCACTAAAACCGCCGAGGCCGCTAATCTCCACCTAGCCATTAACCCGGGGACCGATATTGACCTATTTAACGGTATTGCCCACCTGTTACTGGATTGGGGTGCGATCGATACCTATTTTATCGATAAATGTACCCGGGATTTCGGCAAATACGCCGAAATTATCCGCCATTATCCCCCCGAAATAGTCGCAAGTAAATGCGGTATCCCCATCGACCATTTAGAACAGGCTGCCCGCTACTGGGCCGAATCGGAAAGAGTGCTTTCCCTCTGGTCGATGGGTATCAATCAATCTAGCGAAGGCACGGCCAAAGCCCGCACTTTAATCAATTTACACCTAATGACGGCTAATATCGGTAAACCGGGGGCCGGTCCTTTTTCCCTAACGGGACAACCCAACGCCATGGGAGGACGGGAAGCCGGCGGACTCTGCCATCTTCTGCCCGGTTATCGTTTCGTCAAAAATCCCCAACACCGGGCCGAAGTGGAACAAGCTTGGGGTTTACCTGCTGGTCGGATTTCTCCCGTCCCCGGTCGCGATGCTTGGAGTATGATTACTGGTTTGGAGACGGGAGATGTCCAACTTCTTTGGATTGCCGCCACTAATCCGGCTGTTAGTATGCCTGATCTAGAACGTACCAAGGCAGCCCTGTTAAAATCACCTTTTACTATCTATCAGGATGCCTACTATCCCACAGAAACCAGCGCCTACGCCCATTTATTACTGCCAGCGGCCCAATGGGGCGAAAAAACGGGAACAATGACCAATTCTGAGCGCATGGTGACGTTAAATAAAGCTTTTCGCCCTCCCGTCGGTCAAGCTCAGGCCGATTGGCAAATTTTCGCCGAAGTTGGCCGCCGTTTGGGTTTTCAGGCACAATTTAATTTTAAGGATTCCGCCGAGGTACATTCCGAGTTTATCCGGTTGACATATAAACGTCCTTGTGATATGACAGCGATTAATTATGATCGCCTGGCCGAGACTCCCCGACCGTGGCCCGATTCCATCGATGAAATTTCCGCCCCTAAAACCGCTAATTCCGGGGAATTACTGGGGAATTTAGTTAAAGATGAAGATAAAAGCGAAAAAACAGCCGCAAAACGCCTTTATACCGATGGTAAATTCAATACTGCCGATGGTCGTGCTGTTTTCGCCGCCTACCACAGTAAAGGTCTAGCGGAACCCCCCGACGATGATTATCCCCTAGTGTTGACCGTGGGGCGTTTGTACGGTCACTGGCACACCCAAACCCGCACCGGCCGCATCGAGAAAATTGTCAAAATGCACCCCGCACCTTTTCTGGAAATTCACCCCAAAGATGCGGCAAAATTGGGCATAGAAGCGGGGGAATGGGTGGAGGTGCGTTCTCGTCGCGGTTTTGCCCGTTTTCCCGCTTTAATTACCAAAGCAATTGCTCCTAATTGTGTCTTTGTGCCGATGCACTGGGGAGCTTTATGGGCAGAAAATGCTGAGGCTAATAGTCTCACCCATCCGGCCGCTTGTCCGATTTCCCTGCAACCGGAATTAAAAGCTTGTGCCGTCAAATTAATCCCGATCAAGTCTTTAGTTAATGCCGAATTATCTCCCGGTCAATTCTTTGCCAACGTTTTTTCCAGTGGCTAGTCGGTTCTAAATCACAGAGAGCCTGTTCAGTGCGACGACGTTGTATAATCACTTCGGCCAGGTCGGTTAAGGTCGGGTCTCGATAGGGAATAGCGGCTTTAGTTTGCAGATGTTCCCGTTCCTGTGCCGATAGAGATGGGGGTAAGGACAAAAAACTGGCTATTGTCCCTGGCGATCGCCGCCCGACGCTATCGGTGGCCCCAATCTGCAATCCTGCTAATTGTAAAGCCCTTCGCACCGAGGCAGCACAGGAATAGGTGACTAAATAACCCGTCGGACTCAGGCATTTCGCCACTAAAGCTAAAAACTCCACTGTCCACAGTTGCGGACATTTACCCGGGGAAAAGGGATCGAGAAAAATTGCCTCCGCTTGAAAACCCGCGTCAATCACCTTGGTTATCGTCTGTCGCGCATCCCCGATTAACAGTTTAGCCGTGAGATTAGGCAAGTCTAGCCGGTGATTATGGGCAAAATCATTTAAATATTCGGGAATTGGTTGACTCCAACTATTTAAGAGATTTTCTCTAATCGCTGCTAGGGGAACCACTCGATCGCTTTCCAAAGCTAATAATTCTACCCGACAATCCCCCCTAACTTGCCAAATGGCCGCTAAGGCTGCGGCGCTATTATACCCTAAGCCGTAACAAATGTCAAGAATTTTTAGATTGTTGCTCTGGTCTGCTTTTGCTGCCAGACGACTAGAGAGGATAAATTTTTTCTCGGCTTCTTCCCTTGCCCCAGAGGTAGAATGATAACATTCGCCGAATTCGCTCGAAAAAAAGGTATAAGAACCATCCTCAGTGACTTTTTGCGGGTAGGTTTCGGGGGAGACAAGCATGGTGATGGAGAATGTCTTTGAGGTGAATATCGGTTTCCAGCAGGCAAGCGTGACCACTATTGGGCAAAATCGTTAATTTTGCCGCGGGTAACTGCTGAATTAGGCGTTTAGCCTCCGCTACCGATGGTAACAGTCGGTCGCCTTGACTGGCTATCACTAACACCCCCAATTGCAGACGTTTTAACTCGCTGGCACTAACCTGAAACCGTTGTAACTGGGATAAACGCCAGCTAATCGTCTTCAGTGGGACGTATTGCATGGCTTTGAGGAGAGAGCCGCGATCTTCCCGGGATATTCGACCGAGAGCGGCGAGAAAGGGTAAAATAGTTAGTGCCGAGCTGCCGTGGATGAAATCGGGCATCATCTGGGTGATACCGATTCCCAAGCTTAAAAGAGGTCTTTGATTAAAAGAAGAAGCAGGGTTAATTAAAATCAGTTTTTTAATTAATTTTGGTGATTTTGTCGCTATTTTCAAGGCTAAACAGCCGCCAAAAGACTCACCGCAGAGATAGACTTTTCTCGATTGTTGCTTTAATTCCTGTTCCAATAAAGCGATCACGAGGCTGCTTAATTCCTCCCAATCACCGAGATATTGCGGGGAAATCACCAAACAACGCAGATCGAAGTAAGGAGCAAGGTTTTTAATCTGACGATGGTATAGTTGGCCGCTGCCATCCATTCCGGGTAAAAATACAAACAGGGGATAATCGGGACGGGGATGACGGGGAATAATCCAACTGACAGGTTGTTCCATGGTGCGAGAAGCGCGATCGATGTTAAAAAAGTTTTTTCTGGTTATCTATTTTAAGGATAATTAATCTGGTTCTTCGGTTTGTGTTATGCAATGGACGGGGGTTATAAGGGATGGAACCCTTATGCTAGAAAGGCATTTGGCGATTTTTGTCAATTGTTTTTGATCTAGAGCGAACTAATCAATTAAGTCTCTTGCCGGATAAGGA
>NZ_JADBTZ010000290.1:0-15435 GCF_020245885.1 Microcystis sp. M165S2
ATTATTCCTCCCATCGAGATATATTCTGAATTGTCAGTTATAACTATTATAATCTCATTTCTCTTTGTGATCAAGTTGAAGATTTTCTAGTTGTTGACATCTATAAGTATTAATACTCATTGCATAAGTGAGATGCTCCCCGAGTGATGGGAGTCCAATCGGTGACATTTTCACATTCGTCCCCTTGTACTTTTGCCACTTTAATCTGTTCGGTTTCACTTGCTGCCATGCACAAAGATAGGGGATGAGAACCTTCTCCTGTGGCTTGATAACGGGTATTTTTCCACTGTTGTGATATTTCAAAGGTGGCGATATTTAAGCGAATCCAAGCCATTAAACGATGATAAGCAGAAAGGGCAATAGTTAAGAGAATTCCTAATAAAATTAGGGTAACTAACATCTCGACTTGAGTTAAGCCAGAGGTGGATTTTTGCCGATTAAAAAGCTGGAAATTGCGAAAAGTATTGGGAGGAAGGTCTAAGATATTCATGAGCCTCATCTTGCCTTTTTATTTTCAATAAATTATGTAATTACAAAGGAGCAACAATTAACTTGCGCTAGGATAATCCACATAATTTCTTGCTGTTATTACGGACAAGATTGATGGCGATTGCTATTTTTTCTGCTCCGGGCAAAAATCAGCTAAATAAAAGCAATTTTCTAATTTTTTGGTCAATTCAGTTTATTTGCTCTGTTTATATAGCCAAATGTCCCGCTAACGAATAAATCCCAGTTGTCGTCTGGCCTCAAATAATCCGATTGCCACACTAACGGAAAGATTTAAACTTCTCACCCCCGGTTCCGCCATGGGAATATAAACCGTGTCATCACATTGATTTAATAAATCTGCCGGAATACCGTCGGTTTCACTGCCAAAAAGTAGCCAATCTCCGCTTTGATAGCTGTATTCCACATAACTGCTGCTGCCGCGCACAGTAAACCCGATCGCCCTTCCGCCGCTCTTTTGTTGACAAGCACAGAATTCATTTATTGTCAAGTGGTACATAAGTTTTACATAGGGCCAATAATCTAAGCCGGCGCGCTTCAGATAGCGATCGCTAATTTCAAAACCCAAAGGACCAACTAAATGCAATTCTGTCCTCGTTGCGGCGCAAGTACGGGCAATATTCCCCGTATTTGGCGGAATTTGCGGATTGATTAAAACCACTCGTAAAATCGGTTCAGTCATCAGTTATCAGTCATCAGTTATCGGTTATCAGTTGACTGTTTACAGCAAAAAACTCCCCACCTCTCAATTCATAATTCATAATTTATAATTCCCACTTTCCTATTGCTTGTTCCCTTATCTTTATGGGTGAGGACTAACTATACTGCATTCTGCCCCACCCTAGTCAAACTTATTTTAAATTGGCATAACTATCCATACTCAAGGGAACTAAATCGCCATGGATTGTCAAACCTAATAACATTGTTTCATTAGCGGGGATTAACTTGCCCGTAAGAGCGCAAATCTCATTTTTTCTAGCTGTAGCGTTAAATACTGCCCTTATATCACCAGCACAAAACTGAGGTCGATAATCCCCTGATTTCTGCTGAACGAAATTCCATAAGACATCGCGAATGAGTGCTTGATAACCTTGATTGCCGGAAATCTCTTTCAGCTTGTCTTTGAGGACTCTTTCTAGACGAATGCTAGTGACTTCCATCTCGGTGGTGGTGGTGCGTGTAATTGTCCGCATAATTTTCTTCTCCCAAATACTAAACATATTGGTGTTACAAGTGTAGTATAAGAGAGATACCTTTCACAAGCACAACCGGCGAAACCATCACCTCTGCTGCTCTTTTTATTTTGTCTCATGCCTATTTTTCTCATTTTTGAACTCTCGAAAATTAATTATGTAACAAGTCCACTGTTAATCCAGTGAGAGTCGAGCATAAACAGCGATCATATTGATCAAATAATAACTATTCTTAATATACCCAAACCCCTAGAAAAAATTGTTATTGTTCCTCAGATTGACAATAAATCTAATTGTCTCCCCTGTAGTTCTTTAAACCTGATATTTTCTTGAGAATCTCTGGATAAATCTAAAGCTTTAATCACTTCTTTTGCCACCGCTTCCACCACGGGAATAGCCACAGAATTACCGAACTGTTTATAAGCTTGGACATCGCTGACAACAATCTGAAAACTATCAGGAAATCCCTGTAATCTTGCCCATTCTCTGGGAGTCATTCTGCGGACGAATAACTTATTTACCTCTCCCTTAATGCGAGTAACAGGAGTAAAATTAGTCAGTCTTTTATCGATAACTAAATTTCTTTCTTTTCCCATACCTCCCACCACAATCGCATTAGCGATACCATCGGGAGAAATAATCTCATACCCAAAACCATTACCTTTATCTTGATGTCTAGCTTTGTGTTTAAATAAAGTTTCTAAATACTGATTAGAGAGATAATATTTAACGCTGACTTCCTTTTCTTCTAGGATATCTTCGAGACAAGTTTCTTGCTGGGTTGGTTGGGGATAGGAAAAATGATAAATATTCAAATCCTCTCGAAACCCGACGATAAAAATTCGGGGACGATTTTGAGGAACCCCAAAATATCTGGCATTTAAAATCTGGGGAGTGGGGACAAAATAATGCAAATCCTTTTCTAATATATCTAAAATAGTTTTTAAAGTTCTACCTCGATCATGATGGACTAATCCCTGGACATTTTCTAAGATAAAAGCTTTCGGTTTCTTTTCGTGTAAGATACGGGCAACTTCAAAAAATAAGGTTCCGCGTGCATCTTCAAAACCATGTTTTCTGCCGGCGATACTAAACGCTTGACAGGGAAACCCGCCGCACAGTATATCATGATCGGGTACAGTTTTCGCCTCTAATTTTCTGATGTCTTGATTATCGGGTAAATGACCATAGTTAGCCAAGTAAACCTTTTGGGAGTGAGGATCGATTTCCGAAGAAAAAACGCATTGACAACCGAGATTCTCTAGGGCGATTCTAAATCCTCCTATCCCAGCAAATAAATCAATAAAAGTCCACATATTTTATCTATTCTAAGCTTTAGTTTTGATCCCTGAGACGATATTAAACCGGCTATCTTAGATTTTAGTATATAGCAAAGACCAAGGTGCTTAGGACAATCCATCGCTGAAACCCTGTTCAGATAAGAGTTTGAAAATTGAAAGCGTCCTAAATAACCCATTATTTGCTATAAATGCTCGAATCTTTCTCGCCATCTCCCCCGCAACGCGCACGTAGATTTACAAAAATGAGATGCACCCAGAGGCACTGGCATACTACCGACTCGAACAACTGTCAAAATTAAAAGCCAAGTATGGGGTAGAATATCTTGACCCTGAAAGTGAGACGATCGACTTTTGACTAATCCAGTCCTTCCTTCCCGAAGCTGGTCAAGAGGAGTTGACCGACCCCGGTGATTGGGAACAGTTAAAACGGGAACTAGACCAGAATCAAGACCTGATCGTCTCCTCACAAGTCGATACTTCTTTTGCTTCCACCCTCGCTCCTTGGTCCTAGTCGGGTAAAATACTGGGGAAAAGAATTAAAATTTAACCTGGGCAATATTTGAGGACTAAAAAGTAATGACCACAGAATTAGAAACCAAACAAGTTACTCCTGCTCGCTGTTTAGTTGGTGCGGCAATTTCGGCAGCACTGGGGACAATTCTCTATTATCTCACGGCAGCGATCGGTCATTCTTTTTACTCAAAACCGATGGTTGCTCACAGTCCGATCGCCTTGAGAATTGGCAGTGCTGTCCGCACTTTAGTTTTTGGTTTAGCTTCTCTAGGAACCTTTATTTTTGCTTTTGTCACCATTGGTTTAATTCTTTTGGCTATCCAATTACTGCTTAAACGCCATCAACAAATATAAATTATGAATTATGAATTGGAAGTGGGGAAGTGGGTAAGTGGGGAGCTTTTCAGTGATCAGTAAACAGTGAACTGATAACTGATAACTGATAACTGATAACTGATTAACGGACATTTTGAGCGATAAAATCTTCGATGAGTTGTTCTAAAGCGGCCGAGGAGGCGCGGGTAATCAGAAAACATCTAAACTTTTGGCCTTGACTGAGATATTGGGAATAGGCCGCCTGTAAAAAAGGTTTATAGCTGGGGTTTTTGCGAATATACACCTCAAAAAAGGCCAAAGATAGGGAATGGGCGTAACTATCGATCACATAGGGTGCTGGCAGGGTAAGATCGGCTATGGATTCGATCGCTTCGTTAATTCCCGCGTCTAGTACCGAAAAATCGACGTGAGCTTGACCTTCAATCAGAGCTAAATATTTATTTTCGGTGTTGAGCAGGGGAAAAGAGCGCACCTGTTCAAAAATAGCGGGGGTAGCGGGATCGTAGGTTCCTGCCGCTACAAAAGTGGGAATTTCGATCTTAGCTAGTCCTTTAGCCCCGAAAATACTCCAATTAAACGGATTAACCGCAAAAATCGCTTTGATTCTCCGATCGCGAAAGTTGTATTCTTCTCGGGGTAAATCCAAAGCACGACACTGCAGCAAGAGGGAGACATTGAGAAAAGCTAATCTTCTTTGGCAGTCCCGTTGTAAATTCTCGAAATCGATCGTCGCTCCACCCACGGCTAAGGCTGTATAACCGCCGAAGGAATGTCCACCAACTCCCACATTATCTACATCTAATTGCCCCTGAAATTCCCCCGCGTTGCGTCTTTGCAATTCATCGATCACAAAAGATATGTCCAATGGACGATTGACAAATTCGTTGCTATAAAAAACCGTCCGCGATAAACCGGCGAGCAGATTCTGCACCTGTAGGGTATCACTGCCGGGGTGTTGGGGCATGGCGACGAGATAACCGTAACTAGCCCAGTGTTCCGCTTGTCGGAGAAAATCTTCGGGACGAGAAGCTAAACCGTGGGAAAAGACAATAACGGGGGTTTTCTGGGTTAATTGCCCCTTGGGTTTGACAATGATTAGATAAAGTTCCCTCTGACGACGGCTATCGGTTAAATCCAGCCGCATTTGTTCTACTTGTTGCGGTCCCGGTTGTCGGGGGTCGGTCATGGCGGTAAAATTAATTTCACCGGCCTTTTTAGCTTCTTCTAAGGATAATTGCGCCACCTTTTCCGTGAATACTGTGGTCGCTTTCAGGACGATATCGATCGCCCTAGCTAATCTTTGCACTCTTGTCACATCAATCTGCATATTAGTGGGCAGATTACGCAGCAGGTTAAGAATAGTTACCCCTCCCGGTTCAAAAGCTGATTTAATTAGGGCAGAACGCAGAGCGAATTTACCATTAATACCCCCTTGAATGGTGATCAGTTCCCCTAAAAGGTTGAGGATATCTTCCCCCATTGTGGTGTTAAAAAAGCGCGAGATCAGGACGGGATTAATTTCTTTAGTTGTGGTTAAAGCTTGGCGAAATTCTCTTTGTTGTTCGGGGGTGGTATTACCTAAATATTGTCTTAGATTAGCGTCGATTCTGCCAGTCTCGACAAACTTTTCTAGGGAACTAATTTCTAGGGTACGACTAAAGGGCGGTAAGATAAAAGTGATTCTCTCGGCCGAGAGGACAGGAAAGCTAGACAGTATCGTTCCCAAGCAACCAAGAGCGATCAAGCGACCAATTTTAGCTAATTGCAACAAGTTTTTCGGCTCCTTTTCTTTCTGCGATCCTATTCCCTCTGGATTATAACAGTAACCTGACAGTTTTTAACAGTGGTATGAAAATTCCAATCTTGCCGATTTCAAGCTACTTAATACCGGCGGTAGATGGTTTCAGGGCAAAAATGCCAAAGTTGCCACTACTTTCACCCCAAATTCTTCTTCAAAAACAGGTTTTTTATAGTCTAAACTCCACAATTCTAAAGCACAATCATCTTCAGCATTATTGGGAAAAAGATGCAGATGTAGGGTTCTATATTCAGGATCGTACTTACATTCAATCTTTTTAATCGCTCCTATTTGTCGCCGATCTAAAGCCACAGCCAAGCGCAGTATAGCACTTAAATGTCTGACCATATACTGATAGTATTCAGTTAATTTCATAAAATCATCGTGCCTTTTCTTCGGTTTACTTTTGCGGTGATAACGAGCGATATTAGCGATAACTTCTAACTCTATTTCCGTATAGCCCAACAGTTCACCATTGCGAATTAAATAATAGGAATGTTTATGATGGGCAGCATGACTAACATATAAACCACTATTGTGCAGTATAGCCGCTGCCCATAATAAATCTTTAGCCTCCTGATTCCAAGAATGTAATTGTGCTTGGGTTTGCTCAAACAAAGACAGGGAAAATGTCGCTATTCTCTCAGCAGATTCTAAATTAACTTGATACTTTTTCGCTATTTTCAAGACACTGCGCTGACGGATTTCACTCTGATAAAGTAACCGATTATCAATTAAACCGTGCGTCAGCATCCAATCGACGATTACCCCTTCTCGCAAGGCTCTTTCACAGAGAACTAACTTATCAACATCTAACATGGTCATCGCTTCCAAAAGCACGATCGAACCGGCTAGAATTATCTCGGCCCGTTTATCGGACATCCCCAGAATTGCCAGTCTTTGGTGATAGTCCAAAGTGGCGAAACGTTTGACCAATTCTTTGACATCTTTGCGGGTTAATTGATAACCATTTAAAGGATTGGGAATTTCCCCCAATTTCTCCAAAGCATGGATAGTCATCAAAGTTTCGATCGTCCCAGAAGTTCCCACTAAACGCGGCACTTCTCCCACCTGTAAATGATGTTTAATTTCTGACCCTGCCCGCTCTAACATTCCCCGGGTGTAGGCTCTTAAATAAGCCAATTCTGTGGTACTAATGGGATCGGTGGTGATCAAATCTTGGCTCAAACGCACAGCCCCGATTTTGGTACTACTAAGAAAGCGAATTTCTTGACTATCAGCTAAGATTAATTCTGTGGAACCACCACCGATATCGATAATAATATGGGCTTGATTTTGGAAATCCATTCCCGAGACGACACCGAGATAAATCCGGCGCGCTTCCTCCTGTCCGGAGATGAGATTTACGGAAATACCGACTTCTTTCGCGATTAAAGCCAAAAATTCGTCGCCGTTGGTCGCTTCCCGGGTGGCGCTAGTGGCAACGGCAATAATCTGATCCGCATGGAGACTAATAGCCAGATCGTGACAGCGTTTTAAAGCGGCGATCGCTCTTTCCATGGCCGCTAGGGTTAATTTACCAGTTTTTCTATCTCGATCGCCCAGACGGACTATATCCTTTTCTCTGGCAATAATCGTAAAAGCGGGTAAAGACGGTTCAATTGCCACTACTACCATGTGAACCGAATTCGTCCCAATATCGATCGCCGCTAGGATTTGGACATCGGAGGCTTTTCTAAGGGGCGCTAGTCCCCGATTGGGTATAACTTGATTAGAAATATTCACCATCGCTTATCAGTGATCAGTTACCAGTCGGGGGATAGGGGTTAGGGAAAAGGGCAATTAACTTTATTTGGCATCGGGATGTAACTCCGCCGCCTCTGACACCCGATCGATCGGGGTTGGTCTTATTATCCCTCTAATTGCCCGCCTCGGAGCCGCAATTTTGGCTTTGTATAGCAGTTATCTTATTCGTCAATATACAATTTTCGTTGCTCCAGGGCCAATTGCCGGAATTCCCCTTCCCCAAATTCTCCCTGCCAAGGACGGCGCTCTTGATCGCACTCGACTAAATAGATATAATCACAATCAACCCCTTCTAAATTGGTATTTTCGGCGATTTTCCAAGCTTCGATACAAGCACCCGTCAAGGTGGCTCCCTGTAAATTGGCTCTCATCACGTTACTATGGGCTAAATTTGCCCCTTCTAGATTAGCGTAGGCTAAATTTGCCTCACTGAAATTTGCCCTAGTCAGGTTGGCATTTTTTAAGTTAACCCCGGAAAGATTTAGTCCGCGAAAATTATAGCCAATATAAGCTTTATTGTCCCCTTGACCAGTAACCAGAAGATTTCTCATCGCAACTTCGTCCAGAATTGTCTTTTCCCAGCGCGCTCGCTCGATGCCCGATACCAGATAAAATCGAGTTCTAGTTAAATCTTTTGCCCTTAAATCAGTGGCTTTTAACTGCGCTCCCGTGAAATCAGCTTCTTGGAGATTTGCCCCGAAAAAATTTGTACCTTTACTGGCTAAAAAAGCAATTGCCATCGATTTCGTGACCGTTGCTCTCGATTCTTCTAGGGATAACCAGGCTAGATAAGCGGTGAATAAAGTAACACAAACCCCAACAATCAAAGCTATAGAAAAAGTTACATTCATCACGGCTATTCCTGCTAATGCTCCTTGAAAAGCTAGTATAATTACTGTCAATAAAGTTACAATTAAGCTGATAAGAATTGCTAGAATAAAACTTATTGCTTGACCAGAAATCAAGGATAAAACTAAGGGCAATCCCCCAACTCGTTGACGATAAAATATTCCGTAAATTAGAGATAAAATTGTAATTATCACCGCACCAATGATTTTAAATTCGGTTACATCTGTCACCAGCATTAAAGCTAGATAATAACCAGCTAATCCCCACAGAAAGCCGCAGACAGCCGCTATTAACCAAGAAATTAAGATTAATTGTAGCCGACCGCGCTTTAGTAATCCTGCCCTGGCCTCTGTAAATTTAGTTCTCTCTAAAATAGCCCCTTGAAAATTAGTGCCACGGAGATCGGCTTGACTAAAATTAGCCCCCGATAAATTCTTTCCGTGAAAACACTGTCCTTTTAATTTTACTCCTGTAAAATCGCGTTTCCCTTTGGCATATAAATCTAGTACCTCACTTGCTCTCATAGAAATTACAGAGTTCTGTTTTTTGCTTGATTGATTAATGTAATTCATAAGCTGCCCGCGTATTTAAATTGCTTGTTGAGATCAGGCAAGAGGCAACAGGCAAGAGGCAACAGTAAAGGGATTGAGGGAGATTTAGCTAATCTAAGGAGAGGCGGTTAAAATGCGTTTTAGCTTAACAACTATCTATTATCTTTTTAAAATTAGCTTTGGTTATTTTTGTTGTAATTTATTAATTAAAAATAATGATGATAATTTTTAGTATTTCATTTACAGGAATCATACTAAATCCTGTTTAAAAGTTATTCACACTATTAAAAACGGATTTGGTATGATACTAAATCCAGTTATTAAAAACTGATTATTTATTCTCCCCTTTGCCTTTTGCCTCTTGCCTTTTGCCTGTCTGATATGTTACCTATACTCAACGGATTTAGTATGACTGGCAATTTCAGGAAAGATGCTCGCCTCAAATTAACCCAATTATATCCGTCAATTTTAACTGGACAGACCCCTGGGGATGAGGGACTTTTTTAGGGGCAATTCACCGGAAAAACAGCCCCTAAAACTGATTATTGACCCGGACTCGGTGTTTCTATCGGGGACTCCGGGGAGAGGGGAGTCGATTCAACTATTGGCGGTGGGGCCGGAGGTTGGAGAATATTGCGCCAGCCTTGTATTTGGGAGCGAGCCGAACTGTAAGCGGTACTTTCCGGGGATACGGATTCAGCCAGGCTAATAGCTTCCAGATAACGACCATTATTAGCTTGTTCCGTGGCTAAAGACAAAAGCTGATAACTCCAACGTTCCAGCAATTCAGTCCGTTGCACACCCGCATCGGTTTTAGTGGAAATATTGGTAACTAAAGCAATCGCCCGGGTTAAACCTTCTGCGGTTCCCGTCGCCGCTAATTGATTAGCCTGTTGGAGATTTTGACGGGCCCGCAACTCTCGGCGCCAGCGACGGATATTTTGGGAAGCTTCCGCAGAAAGAGCGCGACCGGGGGGAATTTGATTGGCAGTTTCGATCGCCGTGCTATAGTCTTTGAGATTGGCCAAAGCTTGCGCCTGATCTAAAATGGGTTGATCCTCCATACGTTCAATCCGCCCTTGCCAGTCGCGAATTTCCCCTTGAGCATCTCGGTATAAGGCCCGATTCTTAGCGATTGCCTGGGCCTGAATAATAGCGTTACCCAGGGAATTAATATCGCCGGGGATAGCGATTTCCCGCGCCCGTTCTAAAATCGGCCGGTCTTCAATCAATTGTATTTGACGATTCCAAGAGCCAATTTCCTGCTGTGCTTGCGACCAGAGGGGATTATTACGGGGAACCTCGCCCGCTTTCGCGATAGCGGCGCTATACTGCTCGATCGTACCTGCTTGTGCTAAATCTCTAGCCTCGGACAGTATTCTTATATCCTGTACCTGTAACTGCCAGCGCTCCCTCATAGCTAGGGCCGTTTGATGGAGAGGTCGAGAAGCGTCGATTTGTTCTAGTCCCAGTATGCCAGCTTCCAATCCCTCCACCGTGCCGGCTTCCGCATCTAAGGCCGCTTCCGACAAGAGGGACCAATCGGTGACATCTTCTTTAATTTTGAGGTCTTTGGGGGTTTGGTTAGCCAAATCCCGGAGAGCTTGCCATTGCTTCCGCTCAATTAATCTTTCGGCGTATTCTTGTAGTTTATCCTCGGTTTTCCCGATTAATTTTTCTGCCTCCTGATAGGCATAACTGCTGGCTTGAATTTTTCTAGCTTCTTCGATGACTTTGAACCAATTGTCGAGACCGCCCCGGGCAAAGAGATTAAAGGCATTATCTAATTTACTGCTATCTTCCCGGGCGACGGTAATTTTAGCGAGCGCTTCATTATATTTAACCGTTGCCCAATATTCGTTATTTAAGTTCAATAAATCCACCGCTAGACGGAAAGATTGATTCCAGTTGGAAGCGCGGAGATTTTCCTCTAGTTTGCTTAATATCTCGTTGCCTTCCGTCCAAGTTCCTTGCCACTTAGCGATTCTTTCTTCAATAATTGCCGCTACTGCCATATTATTGGGGATTTGACGAGCTTTAGCGATTGCTTGCTGTAAATTTCCCGCTTGATAGTCTTTTTCAGCCAAATTCAGGATATCTCGCGCCCATTCTTCCACCTGTTGATTAACTTGCGATCGCAAGGGATGGTCCTCGGGCAAAGCTTCCACTAGGGCAATTGCTTCGAGTAGGCCTGCCACGGTGCGACTATCGGCGGAAAGTTGAGCGCAGTAGAGACGCAGGGAGGCAGAAGCGATAGGCCAGAAGATTTTCGGGCAATTGGGCGACTTCTGCATATTTAATAACTGCCAAGTGGCGAGAAAGCCAACACCGCCAAAGACCACGACAAATAAAGCCGCCCAAACTTTCCAAGTGAAACGATGCTGGTATCGGTACCAAAAGAGAAAAAGAAAAGATTTAGTTTTCTCTGGCCAACGAGTCAGGGAGTCAATCGATTCTCGTTTGACTAGATTTTTGGTTAATTCTTTTCCTTTAAACATTCACGACTCCCTGACGGATATTTTTAGATAGATTTTACCTTAATGGCGCTCATTGCCCAACTTCTCAGCAAGATTCAGCTTGTAGAGACTCGACTAATTCGATTAATTGCGTCTCGTTGGCACTATACACTTCCTGGCAAAACTCACAGATGGCTTCCGCTTGTTTATCCTTTTCGATGATGTCTTTTAATTCATCGACCCCGAGGAATTTTAAAGCTCCTAAGGCCCGTTCAAAAGAACAATCACAATCAAAACGCAGCATCTGCACAGCCGGAAAAATTTCTAGACCCATATCTCCGAGAAGTTCCTGAAAAATATCTTCTAGTCCTTTTCCTGCCCGTAAAAGAGGCGTAAATCCCGTTAATTTTCGCAATCTCGACTCTAAACGAGCCACCAAGACCTCATCCCGGGACGCTTCTTTAGAGAGAACTTGTAATAAAATTCCCCCGGCAGCCGTTACTCCTGTGGTCGTACCGACAAAAACCCCCACTTGCAAAGCGGAGGGAATTTGTTCCGATTGGTCCAGGTAGTAGGCGATATCTTCCCCCACTTCCCCAGAAACTATCTCGACGATGCTTTCTTGAAGTTCATTTCTCTCCTCGCCTTTTTCTTCCCGCAAGACCCGCACATAACCCTTGTCACCCACGGCGCGACCCACATCTAATTTACCTTTAGCATTGGGGAGTAATTCCACTTGGGGACAGTCCACATAACCGCGCACCGTGCCATCGAGTCCGGCATCAACTAAAACACCGCCTAGGGGACCATCGCCTTTAATGCGAATATTGACCCTAGAACCGGGTTTTTTTAAACTGGAAGCCAAGAGTAAAGCCGATGCCATAGTGCGACCGAGAGCGGCGGTGGCTACGTTAGATAATTTATGTCTTTGGCGGGCTTCTTCGGTTAAACGAGTGGTAATCACTCCTACTACCCTAATTCCCCCATCGGCGGCCGTGGCGCGGATTAATTTATCTGCCATACTACTTACTGTTATCCTTGGAAAACGCTGTCCCGATTTTTAGTTATTCTTTAACTAACTTAACAAAAATTATCAGACAACAATATGTTCGGCAATTTTCAACAAAGTCAGCTGCGTATCGAAATCTCGGCCAGTGAACAGGCTATCCGGGATAGTTTGCTCAAAACTGCTCATCTCCGTCAATGGCTGTGGCCGCAAATGCTCTCGCCCCATCTACCCGATAAATTAGAGGCAGGCTTGACTTTTACCTCTTGGTTAGGTTTAATTCCCGTACAACATCAGGTTTTATTAGCTAATGACCAGTGTTTACGCTTGCTTTTGAGTCAAGGTATCGATGGCTATCACGAATGGTATTGGGGCGATGGTTGGTTACAATCGCGTTTAGAAGGCATTTCCCTCCTTCCCCTCAATCTCGGTCAAACTCTCAGTTTATTAAAATTACGACTATTTTTGAGCAATCAGAACTTAGGAGGGTAAGAGCGGCGGTCTTCAGCCCGACATTGAGATAAAATCGATCTAGTTAAAAATTTAATTCCGAAACTATGTTCGACGCACTGGCCGACCGCTTAGAAGACGCCTGGAAAAAATTACGAGGTCAAGATAAAATCTCCTCGGCCAATATACAAGAAACCCTCAAAGAAGTCCGGCGGGCTTTATTATCCGCAGATGTTAACCTACAGGTGGTCAAGGGATTTATTGCTGAGGTCGAGAAACAAGCCCTCGGCGCGGAAGTTATTTCTGGAGTCAATCCCGGCCAGCAATTTATCAAAATTGTCTATGATGAATTAGTTAAAATTATGGGGGAAAGCAACGTTCCCCTAGCCCAGGCCGATAAACCCCCCACCGTAATTTTAATGGCCGGGTTGCAAGGGACAGGAAAAACCACCGCCACCGCCAAATTAGCCCTATATCTACGCAAACAGTCGAAAAGCTGCCTGATGGTGGCTACCGATGTTTACCGTCCAGCGGCCATTGACCAATTAATCACCCTCGGTAAACAGATAAATGTTCCCGTCTTCGAGATGGGTTCTCAGGCTAATCCCGTCGATATCGCCCGTCAAGGTGTGGAAAAAGCCAAAGAATTGGGCGTAGATACGGTTATCATCGACACCGCCGGTCGTTTGCAGATAGATACCCAGATGATGGGCGAACTAGCACAAATCAAGAAAATTGTCAAGGCCGACGACACTTTATTAGTGGTGGATGCGATGACCGGTCAAGAAGCGGCCAATCTCACCCACACTTTTCACCAACAAATCGGCATCACGGGGGCAATTCTCACCAAACTGGACGGTGATACTCGCGGTGGTGCGGCCCTATCAGTGCGGCAAATATCGGGACAACCGATTAAATTTGTTGGGGTTGGGGAAAAAGTCGAGGCTTTAGAGCCATTTTATCCCGATCGCCTTGCCAGTCGCATCCTCAATATGGGTGATGTCCTGACGCTAGTGGAAAAAGCTCAGGAACAGTTAGACCTAGAAGACGCGGCCAAAATGCAGGCCAAGATTTTAGAGGCCAAGTTTGATTTTAATGACTTCCTCAAACAGATGCGGCTGTTAAAAAATATGGGTTCCCTGGGGGGAGTCTTAAAATTAATCCCCGGTCTGGGCAAACTGAGCGGGACAGACATCGAAAAGGGCGAAAAAGAGTTAAAACGCACGGAAGCGATGATTAATTCCATGACCACGGAGGAACGCGCTGACCCCGATTTATTGGCTAAGTCTCCTAATCGTCGTCGTCGCATTGCCAAAGGTTCGGGACATCCGGAAACGGAAGTTACCAAACTAATTACTAATTTCACCAGAATGCGATCGATGATGCAACAGATGGGACGGGGACAAATGCCCGCTATGCCGGGGATGCCCGGGATGGGTGGCGGAATGTTTGGGGGTGGCAATCAACCGGGGTTCCGCGGCCAAGGTGGCAGCCCGAAAAAACCGAAGAAAATCAAGAAAAAGAAAGGTTTTGGCGATTTATAGAGGCTAAAAATGTTGAAATCCAGAGCTTAAACTTAGGTTTCTACCGTCGGCTAATTTTATCTCTTTCCCCGGGACAATTTGACCGATTATCGCCCCCTCTTCCCCCACTTTCTCGAGCAATTCTCTGGCACTGTCCGGGGGCAAACACAAAACTAACTCAAAGTCTTCACCGCCGTATAAAGCCCATTCTAGAGCTTTTTTGGCTCCTACATATTCTTTCAGGGTTGGATGCAGGGGAATCGTCTCGATTTCAGCACCAACCCCACTACAGCGACAAATTTGCATGATGGCATCTGCTAACCCGTCACTGCTATCCATGCCCGCGATGGGAAATTGCTTGACAATTTTTTGTAAATGTGGTATGCAATCAAGTCTCGGTTGCGGGCGTTGATGGGCTTGGATTAATCTCTTTTTTTGGGCGGAATTTAAATTCCTACTGGTTTCAGGGTGGAAGAGTAACTCTAATCCAGCCCGCGATAAACCGTGATAACCAGTAATAACGATACTATCGCCAACTTTTGCATTAAAACGTCTAATCTCTTCATTTTTTGCCACTTGTCCCAGGGCGGTGATACTGATGTTAATCTCCGTGGCCCGACAGAGATCACCCCCGACGATCGCCGTCTGATATACTTGCAGACAAGAGCTAAGACCCCGATAGAGTCCTTCTAGCCAATCGATGGCTAGATCGGGAGTTAAAGCCAATCCTACCGTAATTCCCAGGGGTTCTGCCCCCATAGCCGCTAAATCGGATAAATTAGCCGCCGCCGCTCGCCAGCCCACATCTTCGGGAGAGGTGGTAAGATCGCTAAAGTGGACGTTATTAACTAAAACATCAGTGGTGACGACGAGAGAATAACCATCTTTGAGGCATAAAATCGCCCCATCATCACCGATAATCTCCGCAGGACAATATTTTTGCAGAATCGGTAGCAATCCCTGTTCACCCAAGTCTTTAACGGTTAAATTCATAATTTCTGGGAATTGAACGATGCAGCTTCTAAAAAGTTTTTAGTTAGAGCTTGCTGAATAATGGTAAAACCCTTTTAAAATAAAGCTTTTGACCTGTTAAAGTCCGATGTTAGTGCAAGAAAATAGGATTGGGACTTTCAAAAACCTTGCATTATCCTTCTTGTAGTACATCGCTTGGTACAAAAAACAAGG
>NZ_JADBTZ010000291.1:0-4630 GCF_020245885.1 Microcystis sp. M165S2
AGATTAAATAATAATTCTCAACCAGAACCAGATTTAAGTTTACTAATACCTCGATCGGATTTTTATGTTGCTGCCTATCCTTGTCCTCAAGATATCTATTTAATTATTGAAGTTTCTGATTCTACCATCGATTATGATCGCTATACTAAAATTCCTCTTTATGCGGAAGCAAATATTAAAAAAGAAGTTTGGATTGTCAATCTCAAGGAAGAATGTTTAGAAGTTTATCGCCATCCTCTGCATGGTAGTTATCAAGCTATTCAGAAATATTATCGAGGTGAAAGTATTTTTATTGAATCCTTTTCAGAAATAGAGTTAACTTTAATTGAAATACTCGGTAATATTTGTTAAATTAAATTATAGAGCGTTTCTCATAAAGAGAAAGTATAACCTAATTTGGTATCGACGACCGACGACCGACTCCCCAAAACGAAAAATTCGTACCTCACCATAGAATTACTGAATAGCTGATAGCTGGTAGCTGAGGGTTTATAACTTGCGTTCGTAACTTAACAATGTATTTTGTAATAACATTGCCACCGTCATCGGACCGACACCCCCGGGGACAGGAGTAAGATAACTAGCCACTTCTAAAACCCCAGCATAGTCCACATCGCCCACCAAACGGTCAGCGACGCGATTAATCCCCACATCCACTACCACTGCACCGGGTTTTACCATCTCTTTAGTGATTAAATTAGCTTTACCGACAGCAGGTACTAAAATATCGGCACTTCTGGTTATTTCTGCCAGATTTTCTGTGCGCGAGTGAGCAATAGTTACCGTAGCGTTTTCCTCCAATAACATTAAAGCTAAAGGTTTCCCCACTAGAATACTGCGACCCACCACCACCGCGTGCTTACCGGCTATGGGAATATTATATTCTTTCAGCAGTGCCATGACCCCCGCAGGAGTACAACTGCGGATACAGTCCTCACCCCGCACTAAACCGCCTAAATTGAGAGGATGTAAACCATCAGCATCTTTTTTCGGGTCAATTTGGTAGAGAAGGGAAACCGCATCTAAATGCTTAGGTAAGGGTAATTGAATTAAAATCCCGTCCACCCGCTCATCTTGATTGAGACGGACAATTTCCGCTAAAATTTCTAGTTCACTTGTATCGGTGGGAAAATGACGACCAAAAGAGGCCATGCCGATTTTAGTACAAGCTTTCTCCTTATTGCGGACATAAACGGCACTAGCGGGATTATCCCCCACCATCAACACCGCTAACCCCGGAGGTCGTCCCATTTGAGATTTTAGCCTCTGGATGCGCTCTCCTAGACCAAGTTGGATTTTTTGAGCTAAGGCTTTCCCGTCGAGAATTTGGCAAGTAGTTACGGACATTCTATGATAATACCGAGAACAAAAATCTTTCGGATCCATTCTATGGTCAAAAAGATTGGCTAATCGCACTCGTTAAGGTTAAAGCAAGAATGTCTATTCAGACTCGTGTAGGGCGCATCGGCAGTTTATTATTATTGCTAGGGTTATTCGGTTGTAGTACCCTTGCTGACCTCGGTATTGCCGTTCCCTACATCGGTGATCCTCCCCTAACAGCGATCGAACAATTACAGGAAAAACCAAAAGGCACTTTAGTTTATCTTAGGGGAACCGTGAGCAATTATGCCCCTTTTTTAACTGGAGGAGCCTATCTTTTGCAGGATGGGTCGGGTAAGATTTGGATTCGCACCAATAGCAATAAATTACCCCGTCAAGGCGAAGAAATCGTCATTAAGGGCAAAATTGACTTTGAGGCTATTCCCCAGGGTTCCCAAAGCGTTAACGAATTGTATGTGCTGGAATTAGAACAGATGGATGCAGTAGCAGTTAATTCGGTTCCCACTCCCTCCCCGTCCCCAGAAATTAAACCTTCCCCCACCTCAGAAGTTAAACCCCCAGAAAATAATTCTCCCCCAGTCTCCACTAAACCCCTGGAAAATCCCCGACAGGTGACAATTCCGGGCGCTGCTGAAACAAAACCCCCAGAAACTCCCGTCGTTACCCCCGTTAAACCCAATCCACCCGTGCAACCCGTCGCAGAAGCGATTCCCCCCAAACCCCCCGCAGTGGTTAAACCCGTCCGGGACCCCCTCGATGCTTTCTTTTTACCCCATAAACAAAGGGAGAAAAACAGTAAACAGTAATCAGTAATCAGTAATCAGTAATCAGTAATCAGTAATCAGTAGCGGGGTAAACAGATGGAGAGTAAAGTTTATGACAAAGCTTATAAATTTGCCATTAGGATTGTTAAAGGCTATAAATATTTGTGTGAAACTAAACAAGAATATATTTTGTCAAAACAGCTATTAAGGAGTGGCACTTCAATCGGGGCTAACATTGCCGAGGCTAATGGAGCTATTTTTAAAGCTGATTTTCGAGCTAAAATGTCAATAGCTTATAAGGAGTGTCTAGAAACAAAGTATTGGCTGTCTCTATTGAAAGACACGAATTACATAGAGGAAAGAGCCTTTCAAAGTATCAATGATGACGCAGAGGAAATTGGTAAAATGCTTTGGGCTATTCTAAAAACCTGCCAAGAAAATACCAAAACCCGATAACCGATAACTGATAACTGATAACTGATAACTGATAACTGATAACTGATGATATTCGTTGCTTTGGCGATTTTAGAACAGGACGGTCGATTTTTAATGCAGTTGCGCGACGACATCCCGACGATTCTCTATCCGGGGGTGTGGGGTTTATTTGGTGGTCACTTAGAAGCGGGTGAAAATCCAGAAATAGGGTTAAAACGAGAGTTAAAAGAAGAAATTAACTACGAAGCCCCTAGTTTAGGCTATTTTCGCTCTTATAACGATGATAATCTCTCCCGTTATCTTTATCATGTACCTCTGACCGTGGAATTAGAAAAATTAGTGCAAACGGAAGGGCAAGATTTGGCATTATTACCCCCGGCTGCCATCCTTCAAGGGGAATACTATTCCCAGAAGATTAATCAGACTCGTCCTTTAGGAAAAATTCATCGACAGATATTACTCGATTTTATAGAAGTAGAATTATAGTGGATATTAGAGCCAGACAAGGAACTCCCTAATCTCTAGGGAAGTCGTAGTTAACACTGCTCCTCACCTCCCTCAAAGGCAAAATGCTCCCGCTTTTTGAATGGCTTTATTGAAACGTCAATCTTATTTTGGCTTTGTCTTTATGAACCAGTCGCGTCCCTCGTTCGTTTCCGTGCAGAAACTCCTATCTGGAGGTGCGATCGCTACCCTAGCAGTTAGTTCCCTGATGGTCCTTACCCCCGCAGCCAAAGGGGAAAAACCCTTAGAAGATAACCCGAAAGCAGTCATCGACCAGGTTTGGCAAATTGTTAATAATGAATTTGTAGATCGTAGTTTTCATCAAATTGATTGGCAAAAAAAACGTCAAGAATTGTTAAGCAGAAATTATACTAATCCCCAACAAGCTTACACGGCAATTCGGGAAGCTTTAAAGGATTTGGGCGATACTTATACCCGTTTTTTAACTCCTAGTGAATTTTCTGTCCTCACCAGTCAAACTTCCGGAGAATTATCGGGAATTGGGGTACGTTTAGCCCTCGATAAACGCACTAGCGATCTGGTCGTTGTCGATACGGTGAAAAAATCCCCCGCCAAGGAAGCGGGAATTAAAACAGGCGATCGCCTGATCAGAATTAATGGCAAACCCACCGCTTTAATGACCTTAGAACAAGCAATGGAAGCCCTACAGGGAGAAGTGGGTACTAACGTTAGTTTACAGCTTGCCCGTCCCGATCAGGGGGTATTTGAAGTGACTTTGACCCGGGTAGATATCGAAATCCCCTCGGTTAGCTATACCCTGAAACAGGAAGCTGGGGTGAAAGTTGGTTATATTAAACTGGATGAATTTAGTTCCCATGCGGCCGAACAAATGAAACAGGCGATCGAGGAATTAAGTCAACAACAGATATCCGGCTATGTTCTCGATCTGCGGGGCAACCCCGGCGGTTTACTATTTGCTAGTGTCGATATAGCTCGCATGTGGATGAAACAGGGCAAAATCGTTAGCACCATCGATCGACGAGGCGGTGATCGTCAATTTACTGCCAATAACACCGCTATTACCGATTTACCCCTAGTAGTCTTGGTTAATAAAGGTTCAGCGAGTGCCAGCGAAATCCTCGCTGGGGCGCTGAAAGAAAATGGCCGGGCGACTTTAGTGGGTACATCGACCTATGGCAAGAGTACCGTCCAATCGGTACACACCCTCTCCGATGGTTCCGGTTTAGCGGTGACAATTGCCCGTTATTATCCCCCCAACGGCGAAAATATCTACAAAAAAGGCATTAAACCCGATGTGCAGATCGAGTTAACCCAGGAACAACAGCTGCGCTTCCGCGATGATCCTTCTTTATTGGGAACTAAGGATGATCCCCAGTATCAACACGCGATCTCGCTGTTACAATCCCATAGTGTTAAACGTCCTGGCACTAGCAATCTCAATAACCCTTTGAGTAGTCGCGCTGATTGACATCCTCGCCGCCGTAAAACGGACGGCGATTCCTCACCACGCCACCTTTTTAGAATGGTCGCGTCAATGGGGTTGACGCGACCCGGGATGCTGCTTCTTTAACAGAAGTCTTACGCTTTCCGACCCGTCCATTTTG
>NZ_JADBTZ010000292.1:0-3460 GCF_020245885.1 Microcystis sp. M165S2
AAACCGTTGAAAATCCGATACTAAAATATAACGCGGTAACTCATGTTCCTTTAAATTGGGGAAATAATCCTTAGCCTGTTGTGTGGCTTTTTCTAAATCTTTCCCCTTCGATTTATGCTCAACTAAAATCGTTCCTTTCCAGAGTAAATCTATAAAACCCTGTTTATTATCTGCTTTTTTGATCGGTTGCTCAAAACTGGCTACCCTACGCCGTGAAATGCCAAAGACATTAAAAAAATCATTCCAAAAAGATTGAGATTCTGCCTTTTCTGAAGTCTCTCCTTGCCACTCTTTTTGAAAAGCGATGGCGCGATTTTTAATTTCATTCCAACTTAAAGGCATAGTTTTAATTCCTTATCTTTCGCCGGTTTGCTCAAAGATGGTAGAAAATGATGTAGGGAGCCATAGGCAGTCAGCAAGGGATACAGATAGGTTCCATTTTAGGTGATTTTTTGGTAAACTGCAAGGGAAGCTAGAAATTAGCAACGCCTTGAGAATTGTATCCGCTTAGTTATCCGTGCAGTTATTGACACGAACGAACAACTTATCGCTATGTCCAAGACTCTCTACGAACAAGATTTTCAATTGTGGCTCGCAACAACAATTAATCACTTACAGAAGCGGGAATTTGCTGCGCTGGATACTGATAACTTAATTGAGGAGTTAACCGAGTTGGGAAAATCGGAAAAAAGAAGTTTAGAAAGTAATTTGATGATTCTTTTGGCTCACTTGCTCAAATTAAAAGTACAGCACGACGCACCGCCATCAATGAAGGATAGCTGGTATTGTTCTATTATTGAGCATCGTCAGCGCATTCAGAAAAACTTACGCGATACTCCTTCTCTCAAATCCTATCTAGAAACTGCTATCGAGGAAGCTTATCCAGATGCTCGTCAAGTAGCAATTAAGGAAGGGAAACTCGCTCAATTTGGTGTTCGGATTCCCCCAGAAAATGATTATCCTCAAATTTGTCCTTTCTTGCCAGAGCAAATCTTAGATGAGAACTTCTATGGCAATTGACCAAATGTGTCTCAGCTTATAATAATGTGAAAATGGATAAAATGTGTCACGTTAAAAGGCAAAAGATGCGTTGGGTGTCGATTAAATATAACTAATGAACAACCACAAAGGCACAAAGGACACAAAGATTAGTAGAACGTAGGTTGGGTTGAAGCATGAAACCCAACGCCCGCATGGGTTACGCTACTTACTAAATCCGTTGAGTATAGGTAACATATCAGGAGAGACAAAAGGCAATTTAAATGCGCGGGCAGCTTAGAACTTACCTGAATAAAAGCCCCCAGAAAACATCACTTTCTAGGGGTTTAATTACAATTGACGGAAAACAAACTTATAGGGAGGTTAACCTCCAGCTACCGCAGGAACGATACTGACTTCATCGCCATCTTCTAAGGGGGTTTTTGTCCCATCGAGGAAGCGAATATCTTCACTGTTGACGTAGAAATTTAAAAAGCGCCGGGGTGTACCATCTTCAAGGCATAAGCGGGCTTTAATACCGGGGAAACTTGCTTCTAAGGATTCAATTAAATCACCGACACTACTAGCACTACACTCGATGGTAGCGTTATTTTCTGTAAATTTTTGCAGGGGAGTAGGAATGAGAACTTTTACAGCCATAGATATCAAGGAAAAAGTGGAAAGGACGGTAGCTATCATCTAACGGGGGAGATAATTATCAATCTCCCGTTACCAATTCTAGACGAGAACCTGTTGCCATTCGAGGCGTTCCAGGGTGCGGGAACGTTCCAGGGCCCGTTCAAAGCTTTCTAATTTCGGTTCAATTAATAGGGGTTCACCGATATAACCCTGTACCGCTTCTTGGGTTTTTAGACCATTACCGGTAATATAAACGACCGTGGTTTCTTCGGGGTCGATTTTACCCGCTTCTACTAATTTTTTCAAGACAGCGATGGTCGTACCGCCCGCGGTTTCCGTGAAAATGCCTTCCGTTTCTGCCAAAAGTTTAATACCTTCGATAATTTCGGCATCGGTAACGGATTCAATATTACCGCCGGTTTTACGGGCAATATCCAGGGCATAAACACCATCGGCGGGATTACCAATAGCGATCGATTTGGCGATAGTATTGGGTTTAACTGGGGCGACAAAATCCCGTCCTTCCTTGAAAGCTTGGGCAATGGGGGAACAACCCTCCGCTTGAGCGCCACTAAAACGCACTGCTTTATCTGCCACCAAACCGACTTTGATGAATTCTTGGAAGCCTTTATAAATTTTGGTAAAGAGGGAACCACTGGCTAAAGGTGCGACAATATGATCGGGGAGTTTCCAGCCTAATTGTTCGGCCACTTCAAAGCCTAAAGTTTTGGAACCTTCGGAATAGTAGGGACGCAGATTGATGTTGACAAAACCCCAACCGTAGGTATTGCCCACTTCTGAACAGAGACGGTTAACTTGATCGTAATTGCCTTTGACCGCCATTACCGTGGGATTATAGATTAGGGTGCCGAGAATTTTACCCGCTTCTAAATCGGAGGGAATGAAAACACAACAGTCTAAACCAGCGTGAGCGGCAATAGCGGCGGTGGAATTGGCCAGATTTCCCGTACTAGCACAGGAAACGGTGGTAAAACCTAATTCTTTGGCCCGGGTAAGGGCGACGGATACCACTCTATCTTTGAAGCTGAGAGTGGGCATATTGACGGCATCATTTTTAATGTAGAGATTTTTTAGACCCAAGCGCCGGGCTAAACGGTGGGATTTAACTAGGGGAGTCATACCCGTACCCACATCGATGGGATTTTCACTTTCCACCGGCAAAAAGGAACGATAGCGCCAGATGGAATTGGGACCTGCTTGAATGCTTTCTCTGGTGACGGTGCGACGGATGAGGTCGTAATCGTAGTCCACTTCCAGAGGTGCAAAGGTTTCTTCGCAGATATTCAGCGCTTTCAGGGGGTAGGAAGTCCCTCCTTCCTTAGAAACCAAGCGGGTAAAGGTGGGGATGAATTTTGATGTTTTGATGTTCGTCGCTAGAGTCATGATTTTCCTGTCTTGCCGTCAACTGATGTACAAGCATCCTATCACCCGCAAAATCTTGGTGTCAAATATACCAGACTATTTTTGTCGGGTATAAATTTATACAAAAACTAGGGGATAAACTAGGGAGAAGGAACGCTTAAGTGGAGATGGTTAAGCTGCCGTGTCAGGAAACTTCGGTATAGTTTGAGGTCAAAAAAAGAACTAGGAGAAGATGTTTCAGTTTTTTAGGAGTATATAGCCTATTTATGGGGAATTTTATCGAAATAAATCATAATTTACGTTTAAATAGGGTCTGCTGAAAAAGTTTTTCGGTGGGGGTTGGGGGTTGGGGGTTGGGGGTTGGGGGATGGGGGATGGGGGATGGGTTTTACCGATTTTCAGGTGGTCAACTACCTAATTTTCAGGGAAAAAGTACCTGAATTTTCCCCCTGATCACTCC
>NZ_JADBTZ010000293.1:0-7177 GCF_020245885.1 Microcystis sp. M165S2
CGCTGATGGCAGTTACCACCGATGTTGGTGGAAATGTGTTATCCCCTAGAGCAAACCAATCAGACCATTTAGCATCTGCAATTCTGGGATCATAGAACTTGCTCCAAATCCGGCCATCTAAACCGACGACGAAGAGACTGGTTGCGCCGGGTAATGAGCTAACGGCAGACACGTTTGTGGTTTCTGGGGAAACGCTACCTCCTAACTCAAACCATCCTGACCATGCTGGGTTTTCAACGCGGGGATCATAATACTGGCTCCACACCTTTCGATCACCCTTGATCGCAAACAATGTCACCCCACCGGGCACTCCGCTGATGGCAGTTACCGATAATAAATCTGCCAGATTTACTTGAAGATCTGATGAAGAGCTGCCAATCTTAGAAAGAGCAGCAGCGGATGTTCCTAATGGGGACGGTTTTCCATCACTGTTTAAGGCGACACCGCCCGAAAATACGATGTAATACAAGGAATTTTCTTGTTTGCTTCCCACAAATATACCTGTAGCAGTGTCAGGTTCACCCCCTCTCCCTGCAAGCTCATGGCTAATCACAGAGAGACTACCAAGAATATCATCGTCACTTCCAGTATCTCTTTCCCAAAAATAAACTGTTATCGTCCTATCGTATGGAATTGGTAGATCAAGAGTGATTCGAGGTGTTTCATTACCCAATTCAAAATAGTCTTCTTGTAAAGGCCATACCTTCTGCTGTCTCTCCTGGTCAGAAAGACTTATATAAAAATCATCTGAGCCGTCAAGGCCGAGGCTTTCAATCAGATCGGTCACCTCCTTCCATACGTCTCCCGCCGAGTTTACTGCATCTTTCAGCACATTCAAAGGCGTGAATCCTGTTACCGCTCCAGCCGTTCCTAGCAACCTATTCTGAGCGTCCAAGATTTTACCTAGAAGTTTCGAGAACGCTTTATCATTCTCTTTCCAGAAAAGACCTGTACCTGTTGTTATACATTCTATATACAGAATTCGAAGTGTCGGCATGATTGCATCCTCCAGTAATTTCTACTTGATTTTCAAAGATACGCTTAGCACCTAATTTCTGGGCTGGCGTCCCCCGGATCTGACTGAGCGACACATCTCTGAGAACCCTTGCAAAAGTATGGGTCTCAGTCAATGGGGCAGGCAGGGAGCCATGGGAGGTTGGGGCTGCGAAACCAATCCACAGCCCCTCTCTAGGCGACCGAATCATAGTGACTGTCTAACTACATATTATAGGTCAACTTTCTGTATAACACTCTCCAGAATAACGATATGGGTCAACTTTCGGCATATCACTCCATTTAGGCGCAATCGCCAGAACTTTTCCCTATATCACGCCCAAAAGCGTGGGCTCTTCTGGTTTCTGTGTGGAAGGAAGAAGGATAGGGATAATTTTCCAGAAACATAGTCTTCAAAGCTTTGCCTAGCAAGACTCCTACGAATGATAAGCACTGATTATCACACAAAGTCGAGAAGAGCCAAGCGTGTTTAGCCAGATTAGCATATTGCCAAAAACCTTGTTTAACTGAATTCCTGACAATAGGCTAAAATCACGCGATCTTTCCGGCATTACAGCGACGATTATTCGATCTGACTGCACCTCTTGACAAAAATTTATAATTATTCGATTCGTTTAATTGTCGGGGGCTTCTGTAAAGATTTTTTACCGTCAAATTATCATTCATACCCGATACAAGTATCCACCCCACACCCACCAACAAACTTTTTGATGCAAACCCTAATTCAACCTTTTGCTCCTGTACTTTTGGCAGCACAGGAGCAAAGTTGAAAATAAAAATTAATAACTGTCCTCATCGGTGATAACTTCCACGGGAATCACTTCTTCTAACACTTTTTCCTGCATTTCTTGGCGACGAATCGGTATTTTAGTTTTTTCCAATTCCGGTAAAGCGACTAATTCCCGTTGTTTTTCCCGGACGGTATTGGGTAACAACATCGGTAAAGGTTCGGGGGTTTCTAACCAGTAGCTGGCTACCGGTAGAGTATGTTCTAAATCCTCCAATAAACGGGGAATAATCATCACCGCGTGCAGTTCACCGATTTTCTCCGCTTCCCGCATTCCCGCATCAATGGCCACGGCCACATTAGCGACGGAACCCCGGATAATGGCCGTACACAAACCATCCCCAATCGTCTCGTAGGAAGCTAACTGTACATCGGCCGATTTCAACATTGCATCGGCTGCCCCCACCATAGCAGGAAAACCGCGGGTTTCCAAGAGACCGATCGACATATTGCTCAGTTTGCTGAAACCCCGTTGACTTTGGGCAATTTCGGCTAAACGGCTACCAATTGGGAAAATTACCTCTAAATTGGGCATCGGTCGGGGAATAACCGATTTAGATACCAATTGTCCGAACTGTGCGGCGGTTTTTGCCCCTTCTTCCACTGCTAACCGCACATCGGCAATATTACCACGCACGATCGCTGTACAGTGACCACCGCCAATTTTTTCGTAACCCACGAGGGTAACTTCTGCTGATTTTAGCATCATATCCGCCGTCCCGACGATCGCCGGAAAGCTGAGGGTAGAGACTAAACCCAAGGCGCTATCTTTGGGGTGACGCTTGGTTTTCATCGTCCTTTGACCGGGGTTAGTTGGGGACGAGGGGGGAATGCTTCCATTAACTCTTAATCTAGACATTGAAGATAAACTTGCCCTAACAGGTACGAAGGGGGTGATTGTCAGCTATCCTGTTACTATCTAGTCTATCCTGTTAACCTTAATTGCTCTTGAAGATTTTTGAGGGATTAGATAAATTTTAGTTATTGTAGCTTGATCAAGTTGTCTATGACAGAACAGCCTCGCAGTACAGATGATCGAATCAGCGAAACGGAAGCGACCGAATTAATGCGCTCGCTGCTTCATAAGGAAGGAAATTGGGTGAATTGGGGGCAAAAATGTCAAAAACTGCAAAAAGCTGGCTACGATTCCCAGTTAATCTTTGAACAAACGGGTTTTCAAAATGCCCAACAAAATTTAATTATTGTCGCTGCCCAAGTTTTTGAGAGTTTAATCAAAGCGGGAGCAGCTGAAGATTTATTAAGTTACTACATCGGGCCGCGCAGTGATGTGTTATACGAATTGCGGATTCTCAATCAAGAACAAAGATTGGGGGCAGCGAAGTTAGCGGCAGAAAAAAGGATTGAGGTGGCTGAAGCACACGATATCGCCAAAGCAATCCAAGATTTTTCCCGTTTATCCCAGATTCCCAGTGAATTTACCCGTCATCCTGGAGATGCGATCGCTTATCAGTGTTGGAAACGGGGCAAACAAAAGCGAGATTTAGCCGAAAGAGCGAAATTAATCGCTAAAGGGTTGAAATTTGCCCATTCTGACTCGGCCAGACAGGCGATCGAGTCTTTACTGCAAGATTTTACCGTTACTCCCACCCGTAGCGCACCTTTGCTACCCGTCCATCGTTTACAGGATGAGGACGAATTAGCCAGAATTATTCCTTTAGTAGGAAGATTTCCGGTGACGGTAACTGATATAAAACAGACAGAAAGTTTGAGCGTCGAGGAACCTTTTCGACTGGTAACGGTGGGGGATAAACAAACAATTGTGCCTCTCCCCGGTTGGCAAGCAATTCTCAAAGCGATCGATCCTGTAGCTATTTTATGGCCTAGCGATCAATTACCTCGATCGATTGCCACCAGATCCGAGGAGGTATTATTAGTGATCGATCGAGTTTTGGCCGAATGGGACGTGAACAATTATTATCTAGTAGAGACAGATAATTCCGTCTCTTTACAATGGTTTGATAGTTCCCCCGATGTCACCATACTAGGTGAATTAGTCTTGATTTTAAGAGCCAAAAATATCCTCGATGAAAAAAACATCACCGAACCCTGGCAAATGGACGACTAAATCAGTGATCAGTGATCAGGTTTAAGCTATTAGTTATGAGTGGGAATAAGAAAAGAGATAAACTGATAACTGAATCCAATAAAACTGGTCACTGCTAACTTGTAGCTGACAGCATAACTTAAGAAACTAAGAGACATTTTTAAAGTAAAAAGTAAAAAGGGAAAACCTACTTTCAAGAAAACACTGGAACAGACAACAGGCAAATGTTGACTGACAACTGATAACTGATAACTGATAACTGATAACTGATAACTGAATATATGCGTGCAGTAATTTGTGGATATTATGGGAGAGGAAACGGAGGAGATGAGGCATTATTAGTGTCTCTATTGCAGATGTTGCCCTCAGCAATTAAACCTATTGTTTTGTCAAATAATCCCAGAGAAACCAGTCAACGTTATGGAGTGGAAACCTGTCCTAGTAGGGATTGGTGGCAAGTTTTTCAAACTATGAAAAAAGCGGATATATTTATCTGGGGTGGCGGCAGTTTAATGCAGGATGTCACCAGTTTTGCCAGTCCAATTTATTACGGTGGTTTAATGGCTCTTGCTCAATTATTGGGCTTAAAAACTATTGCTTGGGGGCAGGGAATTGGACCATTAAATAGACCTTTTACCCGTTGGTTAACCAAAAAAGTTTTACAAAAATGTAGTTTAGTTACTGTGCGCGATGATACTTCGGCTCATTTAGTCGCCAATTGGGGTATTCATCCCATTGTTGCCCCCGATCCAGTATGGGCTTTAGACGCTCAATCAGTCAAGGGATTATCGGATTTACCCGCCCCAAGAATCGCCGTCAATTTACGTCCTCATCCCCTATTAACCCCAGCAAAATTAGATAAATTAACCCGAGCTTTAATTGATTTACAAATCAGCACGGGGGCGTTTATTCTCTTAGTCCCTTTTCAAAAGTCGCGGGATTTGCCCCTCTGTGAAGCTGTAGCCCGTCAATTAACGGAAAATCATCAAATCATTAGTTTAGAGGATCCAAGACAGTTAAAAGGCTTATTTCGTGGGGTAGAAATGGTGATCGGAATGCGCTTTCATAGTTTAATTATGGCCGCGGCAGAAGATTGTCGTTGTTTTGCCCTTAGTTATGATCCGAAAGTGTCGCGATTAATTGCCGAAGTACCGATGCCGGGTTGGGAATTAGATCAGTTACCAGAGGCAGTTAATGATATTAGTACCACTTGGATTAATTTTTATGCCAATGGAGAGGGATTAACCAGCGATCGCAAACATTTTTTAATCGATCGAGCTTTAATTCATCGAGAAATTTTATCTAGATTGGTGAGCTAATTTTTATGTCGAGTGCTATTACCGAAGCTATCACAACTATTGCCCTGACCGAGACAAGATTTAATAGACCTGTTGCTTTATAACTGAACTTACCCCATACATATATACCATAATAGCCGAAAACCCTTATCCATCAATGGATGCACCCCCTTAACTTTTCTTAATGTACCCATGTAATTTGTAACATTTCTTAATGAACAAGAATTCTCTCCATTTGCTAAAATAGTGGTCATGTATATAGAAAAAGTTCCTAACCGTAATTCCCCCCCCGCTGTTCTTCTTCGAGAGTCCTACAAAAGAAGGAGAACAAGTCAAAAAAAAGAACCCTGGCCAATCTCTCAAAATTACCCGATGATATTATCGACAATCTGAAACTGGCTCTTAAAGGAGCAACACTGTCAATGAATGAAGGCATTCCCAATCATTTTGAAGTGATTAGAAGTCTTCCTCATGGTCATGTGATGGCTATTTTAGAGACGATTAAAAAATTAGGTTTAGATAAAATAATCAGTGAAAAATCATCACGAATCAGAAACTTAGTAGTGGCGATGATTGTGGCAAGAATCATCAATCCTAAATCGAAACTAGCCACAGCGAGAGGGTTTAATAGTGAGACTTGTAGTCAGAGTTTAGGACAATTGTTAGACTTAGAGAAAGCCGATGAAGACGAATTATATAACGCCTTAGATTGGTTATTAGAAAAACAAGATAAAATTGAGAAGCACCTAGCACTTAAACACTTAGAATCAGGAACATTAGTCTTGTATGATGTCACTTCTACCTACCTAGAAGGAAATGGTTGTGAACTGGGAAAATATGGTTATAATCGAGATAAAAAGAAGGGGAAAACTCAGATAGTTTTTGGGTTGCTCTGTTCAGCTAAGGGTTGTCCGATAGCGGTAGAAGTATTTGAAGGAAACACCTCAGACGGTGCTACTTTAAGCGGACAAATTGAGAAAGTCATCAATGGGTTGGGGGATTGAGAATGTGGTCTGGGTAAGCGATAGAGGAATTTTCACCAACTCGAAAATCAAGGAATTAGTAAAACCGCTAGAAGGATTAGACTATATTACTGGTTTAACTAAGCCTCAAATTCGGAAACTGGCTGAGGTAGAAGTGATTCAATTAGGATTATTTGATCAGGTAAACTTGGTGGAATTTGAGAGTGAAGATTATCCCGATGAAAGATTAATTGCTTGTCGGAATCCCTTCATTGCCCAGAAAAATCAACTACAAAGAGAGGCATTATTAGAAGCGGTAGAGAAGGCACTAGATTTGATTGTTCAGGCGACTCAAAGGGAGAAAAGGGCTTTAAAGGGTCAAGATAAGATAGCTTTGAGAGTGGGCAAGATTCTTAATCAGTTTAAGGTCAATAAATACTATAACCTAGAGATAACAGAAGAAGGCTTTTCTTATCAGCGTAAGCTGGAATTAATCGCTCAAGAAACGGCCTTAGATGGTGTGTATGTGTTAAGAACTTCTCTGGAGTCAACTTTGATGGATGCAGCGACGACGGTTAAAGCTTATAAAAGTTTGTCTCAAGTGGAGGAGGCATTTCGCTGTTATAAGTCAATTGATTTAAAGGTACGTCCTATCTATCATTATAAGGGTGATAGAGTCAAGGCTCATATCTTTTTATGTATGTTGGCTTATTATGTGGAATGGCATTTAAAACAGTCTTTGGCTCCTTTGTTATTTGAGGATGAAGAAATTGATGATAGCTCCGTTGATGTGATTAAGGCGAGTCGCAGTGAATCGGTGCAATCTAAAGAGAGAAAAAAACGGAATCAAGAGAACCTCCCTGTGCATAGCTTTCGGACTTTGTTGGAAGACTTAGGGACAATTTGCTTGAATAGACCTCCTGCAAAAATAGGAACTGATTATGTACAATAAAGTAAAACACTCAGAAAAACCATGACTTACGAAAAAGTAAAAAATTTGAATCCAGAAGAGTTTAAACGCTTTTGTGGAGTATATCCTGAAACATTTAAG
>NZ_JADBTZ010000294.1:0-9541 GCF_020245885.1 Microcystis sp. M165S2
ACGGAAACCTCCCGCTCCTTTGTACCTCGGAACAAATATCGCCCTTGAAAATGTAATGGTGACGGGTCAAGCAGCATAGAAGCTTAACGGCTAAGGTCAATTCTGCCCACAAATAAAATTCAGAGCCGTCCGGGCAGTCGGTAGATGTTAAACTAAAACGATTGTGGATTCGGTCTGACGGGGGCATAGTCTTCGGATTGTGTCTAGTTAAGAGGAGTAGAAGCAAGAATCTCCCGTCACAGCCTAGCTTGACGGCGAGAGTGTCAAAATTAGGTAGTCCCCTCCCTATCTTTCCTATTTCTTTACCGCTTCTGATTTATGAGTACATCCGTTCCGAGTTCTTCAATTCTCTTGGTGGGAATTGAGGAGAATATCGCTAAACTAGCTAGTGCGGACTTGAAAGAAGCAGGTTATCGTCCCCTGATCGTGCCTAGCATTGATATGGCTTTCCCAGAAGTGAAAAGTTGTCAGCCAGCGATAATTATACTCGATCGCTTCCTCGCAGCGGAGGCTGGTGTGAATTTTTGTCGTCGTTTACGTTCCCAGGGAAGTCGCGTTTATATTATTTTGTTAGTATCTCAAGAAACCCTAGAAGAACGTCTGGCCTGTTTGGAAGCGGGAGCCGACGATTATTTTCTCAAACCCTATAATTCGCCATATTTTCTCAAATTAATCCGTTTTTACCTGCAACCTCTGGAAATTATCCCCGAACAATTGCGTTTTGGTGACTTAGTATTAGATTTAGCCAGTCGTCGTCTCTCCTATAAAAACAAAAATATTGATTTGACGATGAAGGAATTTGAACTGCTGCGCTACCTCATGATTCACCCCAAAGAAGTATTATCGAGGGATAAAATTCTCGAAAATGTCTGGGGAGACGAATTTCAAGGAGAATCAAACGTTATTGAGGTGTATATTCGCTATTTACGCCTGAAGATGGAGGCTGGTGGTCAAAAACGCCTCATTCATACCGTGCGTGGTGTGGGCTACGTTTTACGGGAATCTTAACAGTAATCAGTGATCAGTGATCAGTATTCAGGAGTCAGGAGATTATTTTATTTATTCTCCCCAGACCCCAGACCCCAGACCCCACACCCCACACCCCACGCTCCACACCCCACACCCCACACCCCACCACCCTAGTCAAGCACTGCTATTCAATCTGGATGGAGTTGGGGGAATCGATAGGAGGGGTGGAACTTCCCGGGGTGATAGTTTGACGGTATTGACTATAAAGACGGTCGCGCCAAGCAAAAAAGCCCTCGTAGGCGCTATTATCGGCTAACCCTGGAATCCCCTTGCCTTGCAATTCCCTGGGTAAGTTGAGATAGGAACCCTGGGGAAACTGAAGCAGTACACTTAATCCCGCCACGGCTAAATCGGCTAAAGTGGGCTGATCCCCGACTAAATAGGGACGATTGGTTAAAATGAGGTTCAAAGCTTCTAAATCCTGTTGTAGCCCCTTTTTCGCTGTATTGATAGCATCTTTTCCCAGACCTACACCCGCCCCCAAAATATCAATTAATTCCCCCGGCACAGAACCCAGCAACAAGCGCATAAAATCGGGAGTTTCCCGGGGTAAAAAAGCGGTACGAAAGTTTTGATTTTGGGCAAAAGCGCCGAGAAAAGCGGTTCTTCCTTTTAATCCCAGGGATTCATCGGCCCATTCTTCGATTAATAAACATTGACCCCGTTGTAGGGTATCTGTGGGGATAATTGGTTTTTCAGGATACTTGCGATCGAGATAAAAAGCAATCTCCGTCGAGTCAGCAATATAAGTATCGCCATCCTTGAGGACGGGAACCTGTCGCTGTCCGGAAAGACGGAATAATTCCAATTGTCCCACCCCTGGCACCACGTCCTTTTTTTTATAGGCAAGTCCTTTATAGTCGAGGATGAGACGGACTTTCTCACAATAGGCGGATAATTCAAATTGGTAGAGTTCTAGCATGGGATGATATGGCCTCTCGATAAATCAGTTTCTCCCTGATTACTCTAACCCTATCGGGCATCGGTCGTCTAAACTTAAAGACTTTACTCCGATTTTGTCCGAGCATTTGTACTAAAAACGAGAAAGGCGAAAAAATAATCGTTTGCTAATTTTAGGGACCAGATCCGGCAACCCCAACTCAATAGTGCCACGCTTTTAGGTTAGGATATTTTCACGCACTAAAAGCGAGGAATAACTTATATATTCTGGCAAGCTGACTCGCGAGAGACCAATAGCATACCGCTATAGTAGAGGCGTGCGCGGCTGGCTCCTTTCTCGGATCAGAGGTTCCTATGCAATTATCCATCGACGTTTTTAATGATGTAGTTCGCTATCTCGACAGCCACGAAGAAAAATTACGGATCAAAAAATTAATCTTTTGTATCTGTAAAAAATATTGGGAAAATGAGCCTAATATTTTGAACGGTGTGGCTATGGAAGACTTGGTGAAGGAGTTAGTGCAAATCAAAACCAATAAAGAACAATTAACTTTTTCTGTTTATAAATTAGTTAAAACCCTCAATCGTCCTCAAGTTTATCTGGGAGTAGCCACGGTTATTATCGAGCAAATCAGTCAATTATATAGTAATATTGCTGCCGCCTACGACAATCAATTATTACCAGTGGAACCGGAAGTTAACCCTAGCTTCACCACCGTTAATAATGATGTCAACAACGAGGAAGATAATTTATTAAGACAGGTGGTTAGTGGAATAGAAAATCATCGAGAGACGGCGAGAATTAAAAAATTAATGTTTGCCGCTTGTAAAAATCGTTGGGAAAACGATCAAGCGGTGATTAATAATTATGGCTTAAAAAATATTGTTTTAGAACTTCAGCGAAACAATCCCAATTTCCTAAGCTTGCGACAAACTCTCAAGCAAGTTGCCGAAAATATTAATAAAAAAGCTCTCTACCTAGCCCTAGCCGATATTATTCTTACCCAGCTAGAGCCTCTCTACGATACTGATAACGATGACGAAGAAGAGGATAATGAGTCAAAAAGTCAAAGATTCAACACTCAAATAGTTGATCTAAAGAATGATTCTGATTCTGCGGCTAAAACCAGATCTTTCTCCGCCTCTAGAAGTGACCCTGTGGATTTTTCCTCTTCGATCATCAATCTAAATGAACCGCAATTAGTCATGGAATTGCCCTTTGCCGAGCCGGCTTCCTCAAATAACAACCCCAGTAATTTCCCACAAATTCCCGCCTACGACCCCTTTGAAATTCGTTTAGAAATTTTCCAGTATGCTAATCCTTTACGAGCCAAAATATTGATTTTCTCGCTCCTATTTCATCCTTGGGATCGGAGCGGTCAAGATTGGTCAACTCTGCGAAGTTATACCCTAGAAGATTTACTAAAACAACTCATCCAAAGTGGGAAATCCCTCCAGGATATCGAAGTTCAACTATACAATATTGCTCAAACCCAAATGGATACGGATGCTAACGTTCAAACCGCCAGTATTCTGGTGCAAACTTTACAAAAAATTCTTTAATTTTTTACCAAAATTTATCTGGATATTCTACCTATGAAACCCAACGAATTAATTGCACGTTATGCCGCAGGAGAAACTCAATTTAGTGGCTTAAAATTACCAGGAGTTAATTTAGTTGGTGCTGACTTAATTGGCATTGTTTTAAATGAAGCAGATCTGCACGGAGCCAATCTTCTCTTTACCTATCTTAACCGGGCTAATCTCGCTCAAGCTAATCTTGTGACAGCTAATTTAAGCGGTGCTAGTCTCAACCAAGCTGACTTAAATGGGGCAGATTTACGCAGTGCCAATTTACACGGAGCGATGCTACAAGGGGCTAATCTTCGTGATACCGATATAACCCTAGCGACGTTACTTGATGCTAACTTAATCGGGGCGGATTTACGGGGGGCTGATTTAAGTGGTGCTAACCTCACTGGTGCTTGTTTGCGGGGAACAAATATGCGTCAGGAAAAGAAAAATCATAAGACTAATTTACAAGGAGCTAATTTCTCCCGCGCCGACCTGCAAGGGGCTAATATGAAAGGGGTTGATCTGGTGCGAGCAAATCTAGTAGGAGCCAATTTAAAGGATGCTAATTTGTGCAATGTTGACCTCAGAAAAGCGGATCTAACTAATGCTAATCTCCAAGATGCTTTACTTACTGAGGCTAATTTAATCGGGGCGCGTTTAGTGGGGGCAAATCTAGCGGGAGCCAATTTAGTGCGGTCAAAAATGACCGATACGGAAGCAATGCAGGCAAATTTCCATAGTGCAACTATGACTCAAATAAAATTTGATCGAGCTAATCTTAGTCAAGCTAATTTTCAAGCAGCAAGAATGAATCATGCTGACTTAAGAAGGGCTAATCTTTCAGGAGTTAATTTCAGCGAAGCGGATTTAGTCGATGCTTTCTTTGCTAGAGCAAATCTCATCGGTGCTGATTTAAGTAATGCTAATCTAACTGGTGCCGAGTTAATGAGTGCTAATCTGATGGGAGTTAACTTCCTCGGTGCAATTATGCCCGATGGTCGGATTAATAATTAAAATTACTAGACAGTGTTGTTGGCAATTATTCCGGTATAATTGCAGGTAGAATTGAGGGTAATCTTATGGTTGAGCCAGTAATTATTGCAGAAGATATGGGCAAAATCTACACCACCATTACAGTTATCAATCGCGCGGATCAAATTCGTGCGGAGGATGGTATGATCGCACCGGAACAAATTCGCTCTCTTACCCTAGAAAATGTCTTGGTGGATACGGGAGCAACTACTCTTTGTCTGGTGCCGGAAGTAATCTCACGCTTGGGTTTACAGCTTTTAAAAGAGGTAGATGTGGCTACGGCTAAAGGCATAGGAAAAGCGAGAATTTTTCGCGATGCTACCTTGATTATTGCGGGACGGGAAGGGACTTTTGAATGTTTGGAATTACCTGGAGGTCAAAACAATTTATTAGGAATAATTCCTTTAGAAGCTTTGGGATTAAAACCGGAGCTTCGCAGCCAAAAATTGCGAGTCTTACCCACAGAATCCCCCGAGACTTATTTAACAATTTTATCGAACAAAATAGCTCTATAAAATCACTTTTTGTCTGACTGTTCCGGCTCTTTCAGCTATAGCGATAATCTCGATTTCTTGACCAGAAACTCCCTTAATCACCCATTCCACCGTACGGCGATAATCTAAACCGTGAGCAAGACTACTATATACTTTATTTGAGCGCCCTTCTAAGTGACCGATTTCCTGCTCTAATTTTCCCACTATTAAACTCACCTCATCGGCTAAATTTAACTTGACTTGAATGGGACGAACAATCTTTCTTTCCAGTGCCTTTTTACTGGTATAAGTGGGTAAGAATCCCTGATTTTCCAACTGTAAAACCAGATGATAAATACCATTTCCCTCCGACTTAAGATCAAGACGAGAGATAGCTAAAAGAGGTGACATTAAAGCATGGGCAATAGTAAACTGACATTGTTTCTCACATAAATCCGGTAAATACTTTTCTGGGGCATTTTGCCAGACATTTTTAAAGTCCCAACCGCCAATTTCCACCTCTCCCAATTGGGGGTGATGAAAACTTTGCCAATTAATAAAACCCTTTCCCGCTAAATTCTCATCATTCCAACGCTGTAATTTCAATTCATCTTCAAAAGGATGCCAGCGAAACCATTGAATATAATCATCTTTTTTCACTGCTGCTTGGGTGGGTGCATCCCATAACTCCACCGTAAAACCATACCAACCAAAATGATCGTAACCGTAATCATCCATGGCACCGTTAGTCACTTCTTTGGGATGATAACGAAAATCGTGATAGACAGAAACGCATTCATAACCAGTCATTGCTTTTCCCTTATCAGCAATATATTTATACATTTCTAAGTCTTCCACGGGGAAATATTCATCGGGATGCGTGCTATAGGGACGCAACATGACTGCTGAATAGGTATGATAGGTAACGAAGCCATTAATATTAGTGTTATTTGCCCAAAATTCGGCTTCTGCACGGGTTTCTGGCTCCGAAAAAGGAAAATTGCCGGCCCCTTGTTGTTCCCCTTCAGGAACCCAATAAACGGGATAATTGCGGTTAAAATCCAAGCCCTCTAGGGTGGGGGCAGTGGTAAAATTATAGCCATCGTAATCGCGGATTAAACCTTCGGTGAGCAAAGTGTAAAAAGTTCCTTCAAATTCCTCCGGTTCGCGACGCACCATAATGCGAGGATCTTGTTCAGAAATTTTCCAAGCGCCACAGGTATCTTTTTGGCGCATTTGTAAGATTAAACCATCGCCGTTAATATCTTCAGGATATAGCCCCGGTTTCTCATCCGTGTGGGGATAGGGCCGAATACTCGATCGTAACATATAGGGAGTGGTGAGATATTTTTCTGCTCCATCCACGGCTAATCGCGGCAAAATATAGACAGTGTAATGGTCAAGAAGTCTGGTAATTGGGGAATTATGACCGTATTGGCGCAAAAGATGAGAGATAGTGTAGAGAGCGACGGCAGAGCCTGTTACTTCCCCCGCATGGGTGTTAGCATCAATCCAATAGGCAGGTTTTTCTAAATAGGGGCCTGTTGCTTGATTTGTGAGGGTAGTTAACCAGATATCTCGATTTTCGTAGCTTTTACCGATCGAGGTGAGGCTAATTAAATTAGGATAGGATGAGACTAGGTTTTTCAGGAAAGAAACTAATTCAGCGTAGGGGTAATAGTGGCTAAAATCAAACATAATCTTCTGCAACTAAAAAAAAGGATTCTCGGGTTAATTTGAGAAAATATAGGATAATAACAGTAAAAAACTATGGATAGTCAAGATATCGCTCGCTATATCGAAGAAACTAACGGTATTTCTAAGCCTTGGCTGTTGGTGCAATTGCGTCTCAAAAAACTGCAAGAACGTCGCACCAGTCTTTCCCAACAGGAATATATCCAAGAATTGGATGATATTCAGCAAGACTTAATGAAATTGGGCGAATGGTGGCGAGGAATCGAGTCAGAAGTCTTTAAACCCTAAGCAGTGGCGATAATCTGTAATACTCGCGGTAAATCCTCAAATTCGCCGATGATGCGTTTCACCGGTTGCGGCCAAACCCGGACTAAAGTGGGAATAGCAGAGACATGATTAGATTCCGCTTGTTCTGGATGCTTAGAGATATCGATCACTTTCAGGGTATAGGGATGGTGTAATTCTCGCTCTAGAAGCTGATGGATCGATTCTAGGGTGTGTTTAGTATTGGCATTATTACCGGAGACAAATAACCGCAAAACATAACCCTTGGGACTAGGGTTAGTATAGTCAGAGTCAGCACTAATCCCCGAAGTCGTTGGGGGGCGCTCCTGATAACGGAGAATCAGATCGTGGGATTGCCAAAGTTGGGGAAACTGCTGACGATAGGTTTCTAAGATAGTGGGATTAGAGGATTGTTCCTGCCAAGGTACAGTAAACCAAGCTCGATCGTCCGTGGCGAAAATAGCATTTAATAAAGGCTGATAGCGACGGACAAGGGGATAGACTTCGGCACTAGTATGAATACGGTGACTATAGGGATCTCGCCAGCGATCGATGGTAGCAGTAAAACTAGGAACTAAAAAATGGGGGGGTTCTGGCAACCCTAAAGCGGACTGGAGAGCAGCGCAGAGATTCAGATGCCAATGAGTTTGTTTATCAGGATCGATACAGTAAATCAGGTCGCCCCCGGGGGTAAACAGGGCGATGCCTTTAAAAATATCGGGCAACACAATCGCGGAAGTAGTCACTTGAGGGGTTCCCGTAGAGAACAAATAGGAACTTCTATTTTTCTAGATTACTAAACTCTTGACCCCTCAAGAATTTCCTTCAGGGTTTTTCTAGATTCTACCTCGCAGCATCATCGCCAGTTCATTGGGAACCGGGGACATTTCCAGGGCGACCTCATCGCTAATCCGTCCCTCTTGATAGAGGTTAAACAGAGATTGATTAGTGGTAATCATGCCATGGTATTCGCCATCTTTCATTAATTCGAGAATTTCGTCATTTTTGCCGCTGCAAATGTAATCTTTGACGGTTTCTGTGTTGACGAGAATATCGTGAAAAGCGGCCCGTTTACTGTCGGTGGTACGACATAAACCCTGGGAAATAATACAAACCAAGGATTCTGCGAGCGCCACCCGCATGGATTCCCGTTCCTCGGCGGTATAAAGAGTTAAAATCCGCTCCAGGGTTTTTACGGCGCTGTTGGTGTGCAGGGTTCCCATGACTAAGTGACCGGTTTGGGCAGCTTTCAGGGCAGTATTAACGGTGGATTTGTCCCGCATCTCCCCCACCAGAATAATATCTGGGTCTTCCCGCAAAGAGGCTTTTAGGGCATTATCGAACTCATGGGTGTGCATTCCCACTTCCCTTTGTTTGATCAAACTGCGACGACTTTGATGGACAAATTCGATCGGGTCTTCGATGGTGATAATATGTTTGGCGTGTTCTTTATTGATGTAATCGATCATTGCCGCTAGGGTGGTGGATTTCCCTGAACCCGTCGGACCGGTGATTAAAATCAATCCTTTATGCACATCGCACACATTCCGGAACACCGCCGGTAAGCGCAATTGTTCCATAGTGAGGATTTTCATGGGAATCAGACGCAAAACCATGCCCGGACCGCGCAGACTTTCAAAGATATTAATCCGCACTCTAGCGAATTCGTACTGAGTTGCACCGTCAAATTCTAGGTCTTTTTTAAAACGAAGGATTTCTTCTTCTCCTAGAATTTCCCGTAACCAACTATAAAAAGTGTTGATGTCAATTTCGGGATAGTCGAGAATGAGCATTTCACCACGATCCCGCATCCGGGGTTTTTCTCCAACTCCCAGGTGAACGTCCGAATAACCCCGATCAAAGGCCATCCGGATCAAATGTTCTAGGGTGGGTTGATTGGGGGCGCGACCCGGCCGGGGTGGGGTTTGGGGAGAAGCAGCCTGACTGGGAGTGCGATTTTGGGGAGGACTTGTGGCGGGAATTTGACCATTTTGTGGCATATTCGGCACGTTTTTGGTCGGTATCGCCACTTGTTGCGTCATTTCTTCAGTTATCCCCATGCTGATTTCCGTGATTAACTCTGAGGGAGGCATCGGCATGGAGGGAACCGGCAGCGGCTGCAGTGGTCGCGAGGAAGAATTGGGATTTTGACTCATCGAAAATTTTGGGTCTGAAACCCCGTCGTTCTACGACGGCTTTACCGTTAAATACTAGCGCATTTACCAAATATATGCTAAAATGTGAGACCTTGAAAAAGCCTATTCGTTTCGATTTTACCCCACACCCGAACAAGAGTCGCTATTGCGGCGCACTTTGGGCTGTGTAAGATTAGTTTACAATAAAGCTCTCCACGAACGAACACAAGCATGGTACGAAAGACAAGAAAGAGTAGGATATGCTCAAACTTCTTCGATGCTAACCGATTGGAAAAAGCAAGAAGAATTAGACTTTTTAAACGAAGTAAGCTGTGTACCTTTACAACAAGGGTTAAGACATTTACAAACAGCTTTTACCAATTTCTTTGCTGGTCGTACTAAGTATCCTAACTTTAA